>NZ_JBEYSJ010000015.1:0-235014 GCF_040704195.1 Amycolatopsis sp. NPDC047767 | reverse complement strand
AGCTTCGACGATTTCGCCGCCGTGGCGGACCTCGCCGACGCCCACCGCGCCGCCGGCAATCCGACGTGGGTCCACGTCGACGGCGCCGTGATGCTTTTGGCCGCCGCGGCGCCGGCGATGGCGGCGCGCACCGCGGGCCTCGGCCGCCTCGACTCGTGGTCGACCGACGGGCACAAGCTGCTCAACGTCTCCTACGACTGCGGAATCGCCATCTGCGCCAACGCGTCCGCGCACCGGGCGGCCATGAGCGTGCAGGCGGCCTACCTCGAACAGGGCGAGGGTGGTCGCGACCCGATGGACTGGGGACCCGATTTCTCCCGGCGGGCGCGGGGTGTCGGCGTCTACGCGACGCTGCGGGCGCTCGGCCGCGACGGCGTGGCGGACCTGGTCGAGCGGACCATCGGGCTGGCCCGCCGCTTCGCCGACCGGCTCGGGGCGAGCGGCCAGGCCGAGATCGTGAACGACGTCGTGTCCAACCAGGTCCTCGTGCGCTGGCTCGCGCCCGACGGCGACCACGGCCGGCTCGCCGATGCCGTCATGGCGGGCGTTCGGGCCGAGGGCACGGCGTTCTTCAGCGGGACGACCTACCGCGGTGAGCGGCTCATGCGCATCTCGGTCTCGGACTGGGCGAGCGACGAGGCGGACGTGGACCGCGCCGTCGAAGCCCTGCTGCGCCACGCGCGTCTGGCGGCCTGAACCTCAGGCGCGCCAGTTCTCCACGAACGCCCGCAACGACTTCAGCTGGGCGGCCAGCTCGCGGCCGTCGGGATCGGCGCGTGCGATGGTGAGCGTGCCGAGCACGGTCGCGGTGAGCAGATCCGCGAGCACGGCCGGGTCGGCGGTGGACTCGCCCAGCTCGCGACCGCGTTCGAGGGCGGCCAGGAATCCGGCGCGGAGCTGCTCGCGGTAGCGCCGGGTCGCGGTGGCGACGTGCTCGTCGACCGGCTTGGCCATCGCCGTGGTGGCCAGGCAGCCGAAGCCCGCGTTCGGGCCGTCGAGCACGGATTCCAGGCGGGACAACGCTTCGAGCACGTCTTCGCTACCGCGCTCGCCCTGCTGCAGTGGAGCGAGGACGTCCTGCATGAGGACCAGGTACTCGTCGACGGCTTCGCGGTAGATCTCGATCTTCGTGCCGAACGAGTTGTAGAGGCTCGACGTGGACAGTCCCGTCGCCGCGGCCATCTGCTGCTGGGTGACGCCGTCGAAGCCGACGTGCCAGAACAGGGTCATCAGGCTGTTCAGGGCTTCGCGGCGGTCGAAGCCGAGCGGCCGTCCCGCGCGCGGCGATTCTGAGTTCACCCACTCAGTGTTCGTCGCCGGCGGGGGAATTTCAAGCCCGCGGACCTGCGGTGGTACCCGTGAGGTATCACAGAACGCGGAACAGGTCTTGGACGCGGCTCGCGCGCCCGGCGCACAGTCGAGGTGATCGACGACGGGAGCGAGATGAGCAGGCAACCCGGGATGGACCGCGGCGCGGTGCTGTGGTCCGAAGTGGAGAGTGCGCGCAGGTCACGGCCGTTGCTGGTGATGCTGCACGGCTGGAGCTACGACGAAACGCACCTGCACCGGCTGATCACGCCGGTGCTGCCGGCGGAGGTCGTGGTCGCGTCGGTGCGGGCGCGCATCCCGGAGGCCGGCGGGTACGCCTGGTTTCCCAGCCAGGGCAACCCGATCGGTGATCCTCGGCCTCGGGTCGCCAACGCGGCGGCGCTCGATGTCCTGGCGTGGCTGGAGACGGTCGACGCGCCGTCGATCGGGCTGCTCGGCTTCTCCCAGGGTGGCGCCATGGTCCACCAGCTGATGCGGCACGCGCCGGCGCGCTTCGCGTACGGCGTGAACCTGGCGGGGTTCGTCGTGCGCGACGAGCAGCCCGGTGACGAGCTCCTGAGCGCCACGCGGCCGCCTGTCTTGTGGGGCCGCGGCCGGGAAGACGGTGTCATCCCGGCGGCGGCGCTGGCCCGGACGCAGCGGTGGCTGGCCGGGCACGCCACCGTCGAGAGTCACGTCTACCCCGGCCTGGGCCACGACGTCCGGGGCCGGGAGATCGAGGACGTCGCGGCTTTCGTCGGCGAGCAAATCCGTTAGAAAACCCCGTTTTCGAGGAGGCACTCATGCGTCACGACATCGAGTTCGATGCCGAAGGAGCGTTGCTGCGCGGCTGGTTCTACGAGGCTGAGGGGGTCAGCGGGCCCGCGCCGTGTGTGGTCATGGCGCACGGCTGGAGCTCGACCAGGCGCATGTACCTCGACCGGTTCGCCGAGGTCTTCGCCGCGGGCGGGCTGTCGGTGCTGCTCTACGACAATCGCGGCTGGGGCGATTCGGAGGCCGCGCCCGGCCAGCCCCGGCACGAGATCGACCCCTGGGTGCAGGTCGGTGACTACCGGCACGCCATCACCCACGCGCAGAACCGGTCCGATGTGGACCCCGGCCGCATCGGCGTGTGGGGCACCAGTTTCTCGGGTGCGCACGCCTGTGTCGTCGCGGCGATGGACCGGCGGGTGAAGGCCGTGGTCACGCAGGCGCCGTTCGTCAGCGGCCGCGCGACCTACGCGAACCTCGCGCGGGTCGACAACCAGGTCGTCGGGCCGGACGTGTTCACGGCCGACCGCCGGGCCCGCGCTCGCGGGGAAGCCGCCGCGACGATCCCGGTCGTCGGCACCGACCCCGGGCAGCTCGTCGGCCTGCCGACGCGGGATTCGTACGAGTGGTTCACCCGCGCGCGAGCCGAGCTGGATCCCTCCTGGCCCAACGAGGTCACGCTGCGCAGCCTGGACAACTTCTACTGCTACGAGCCGGCGAAGTACCTGCCGGAGGTCACGCCGACGCCGTTGCTGATGATCGTCGGCAGCGAGGACGGCCTGACAGGCGGCAACCTCGCGGCCGTCGCGTACTCCCGCGCGGCCGAGCCGAAGGACATCCTTTTCCTGCCGGGCGGCCATTTCGACGCGTACACGGGCGAGGGCTTCAAGGTCGCTTCGCGGGCGGCGCGCGATTGGTTCGTGCGGCATCTCGCCGCGAAGTGATGCCCAGGAGGTATCACAGCGAGCGAAACAGGTCTTGGACGTGCGCCACCGTTCCGACGCACAGTTGTTCTGTATCCATTGTGAGCACAAGGGAGTTGTCATGAGGGTCTTCTTGACCGGCGGGTCCGGCTACATCGGACAGGCCACGATCGCCGAGCTGGTGAAGCAGGGGCACACGGTCGACGCGCTTGCCCGCAGCGATCGCGCGGAGGCGACCGTGGTGGCGGCCGGCGCCACGGCGGTGCGCGGCGGTCTCGGCGACCTGGCCGTGCTGAAGGACGCCGCGGCTCGCGCCGACGCCGTGATCCACCTGGCGCAGGCCGAATCCGGCGACGAGGATCTCGCCGCCGCCACCGCGATGCAGGACGGCGTCGGCGCCGGCACCTACGTGCACACCGGCGGCACCTGGGTCTACGGCGACACCGACGGCGTCGTCGACGAGACCGCGCCGTGGAACCCGCCCGCGGCGGTCGCGTGGCGCAAGCCGGTGGAGGACGCCGTGCTGGCACACGGCGGGCGCCCCGTCATCGTGCAGCCCGGCCTGCTCTACGGCGGCGACAACCGCCTGATCGACGTCTTCTTCGTCCAGCCCGGCAAGAAGAACGGCGCCATCCCTTACATCGGTGACGGTGCCAACCACTGGGCGCTCGTCCACATCGACGACCTCGCCCCGCTGTACGTCGCCGCCCTCGCCGCGCCGGCCGGCTCCGTCTACGTCGGCGTCGGCGGCGTCAACCCGACCGCCAAGCAGGTCGCCGAGGCCTGCGCCCACGCCGCGGGCCTCGCCGGCAAGACCACCTCGATCTCGCTGGAGCAGGCGCGGGCCGAGATGGGCCCGATCGCGGACGCGTTCGCTCTCGACCAGCAGCTGACGCCGGCCAAGGCGGAGCGTGAGCTGGGCTGGCAGCCGCGGCACACCGACCCGCTGGCGGTCTTCGCCCAGGGCTGAGCCCTGCGGCCCCGCGACCCCAGGGCAGCTGTCGCGTAAGATACGTTTCGTAACTTACGGCGGGCTGGAGGATTCGTGGCCGGACGGCGGATGTCGTACGACGAGCGGCACGGCCAGTTGCTCGACACGGCCGCGGCGGTGGTGCGGGCGGACGGGGCCGACGCGCTGACGCTGGCGCGCGTGGCGGAGCAGGCGGGCGTGACGAAGCCGATCGTCTACGGGCACTTCGAGACGCGCGCGGGGCTGGTGAAGGCGTTGTACCAGCGGGTCGACGAGCAGCAGTCCGACGCGGTGCGGGTGGCGCTCGACACGAAGGTGCGCACGCTGGAGGAAGCGGCCGCGTTGCTGGCCGAAGCGTACGTCGGGTGCGTGCTGCACATCGGGCAGGAGTACGGCGCGATCACGGCGGCGCTGTCGACCAGTCCGGACATGGAGGAAGTGCTGCACGCCGGGCGTGAGCGTTACGTGGATCTGTACCTCGAAGCGCTGCACCGGTTCGTGCCGGGCAAGCTGGACCGCGCCGTGGTGTTCGGGGTCATCGGCGCGGCGGAATCGCTGTCACGGGAAGCGATCGCGGGCCGGCTGCCGGGACCGCGGGCGATCGACGCGGTGGGGCGCATCATCCTGGCCGTGGTCCGGGACAGCTGAAGCCGCCCGCGCGGGTGCGGCGCGGGCGGCTGGTCAGGCTGCGGTCGCGGCGAGCTGCGCGATCGCGTCGGCGACCCGGTCGTAGAGCTCGCGGGGCAGGTTGTGGCCCATGCCGGGGAGGACGAGCAACCGGGCGCCGGGGATGGTCGACGCGGTGTCCTCGCCGGCGGCCGGCGGGATCAGGGGATCGTCGGCGCCGTGGACGACCAGCGTGGGTGCGGTGATGCGCCGGAGCCTGGCGCGGCGGTCGCCGTCGGCCAGGAGGGCGGCGAGCTGGCGTTGCACTCCGCCCGGGTTGTGGGCGCGGTGCACTGTGGACAGTAGGGTCGCCCGGAGCTCGGCTTCGTCGTACGGGTAGGCCGGGCTGCCCAACGTGCGGGCCGCCGCCGCGGCGTGGTCGAGGTAGGCCTTCTCGTCCGCCGGGTCGGGCGCCGAGGCGGTGAGCGCCGTGACGGCTTCCGGCGTCGGGGGCGGCAGTGCCGGATTGCCTGTGGAGGACATGACGGACGTCAACGACAGTGTCCGATGTGGATGGCCGGCCGCGACGAGCTGGGCGATCATGCCGCCCATCGAGGCGCCGACGAGGTGGGCGCGGCCCACGCCCGCCGCGTCCAGCACCGCCACGACGTCGGCGGCCATGTCCTCCAGGCGGTAGGGCTGTTTTGCCGACCCGCTCGGGTCCGGGGCGCCCGCTTCGGAAAAGCTGGTGGACAGGCCGGCGTCCCGGTTGTCGAAGCGGATCACGAAGAACCCGCGCGCGGCCAGGGCCTGGGGGAAGCCGTCGGCCCACTTGGTCAGCTGGTCGCCGAGGCCCTGGACGACCACGAGCGGTTCGCCGGACTCCGGCCCGACGGTGTCGTACTCCAGCGAGCAGCCCTCGGCAGCGGCGCGGGGCATCAGAACTCCAGCGCTTGCGTGAGGTCGGCGATGAGGTCGTCGACGTTCTCGATGCCGACCGAGATCCGCACGAGCGAGTCCGTCAGCCAGATCTCCTCGCGCAGCGGCGCCGGCACACCCGAATGCGTGGTGGAGGCGGGGTGGCAGATCAACGTCTCGGTGCCACCCAGGCTCACGGCCAGCTTGCACAGCTGCAGCCGGTCGAGGAACGCGAACGCCTCGCGCTCGCCGCCCTTGACGTAGAAGGAGAACGTGGAGCCCGGCGAGGTGGACTGGCGGTCGAACACGGCTTTGCGGGGGTCGTCGGCGGTCAGGAATCCGAGGTAGTCGACCTGGGCGATCTTGTCGTGGTCACGCAGGAACTCGGCCAGGCGCAGCGCGTTGGCGGCCGCTCGCTCGGCCCGGATCTGCAGCGTTTCCAACGACCGCAGCAGCATCCAGCACGTGTTCGGGTCGAGCTGGGTGCCGAGGGCGCTGCGTGTCTGCACGATCCGGCCGACGTGCTCGGCGCTGCCGGTGACGCCGCCCGCGATGAGGTCGCTGTGGCCGCCGGCGTACTTCGTCAGCGAGTAGACGGCGAGATCGGCGCCGTGGCGCAGGGGCTGCTGGAACATGGGGCCCAGCAACGTGTTGTCGACGATCACCAGCGGCCGCTTGCCCTGCCGCGTGCCGATCAGGTCCGCGACGGCCGAGAGCACCTTGAGGTCGATCAGCCCGCCCGTCGGGTTGGCGGGGGTCTCGGCGAAGAGCACGCTGACGGTGCCCTGCTCCATCGCCGTGTCGGCGGCGGCCTCGACGTGCGCGGCGTCGGTGCCGTCGGTGAAGCCGGCGGAACCGATCCCGAAGGCGGAAAGCGTGTTGCGGATCAGGGTTTCCGTGCCGCCGTAGAGGGGGCGCGAGTGCAGCACGACGTCGCCGGGCTTGCAGAACGTGAGCAGCGTGGTGGCGATCGCGGCCATGCCCGAGGCGAAGACGGCGCCGCGTTCGGCGTCGTCCCAGACGGCGACGCGGTCTTCCAGGATCTCGAAGTTCGGGTTGTTGAAGCGGGAGTAGACGAGGCCGGCCTGTTCGCCGTCGCGGGCCTGGCGCCGGCCGGACGTGAGGTCGAACTGGTCCTTGCCCTGTTGCGCGGTTTCGAAAACGAACGTCGAGGTGAGAAAAACCGGTGGTTTGAGTGCGCCTTCGACAACGCGGGGGAATATCCGAACCCCATCATGAGCGTTTCCGGACGCAGCGCGCGGTCGCCGACGGTGCGCCGCTTGTAGTTCGACGACTTCACGCGTCCTCCCCGGCGTGCGCGGCGGCGCGGAGCACCAGCAGGACCCCGTTCGCGTGTTCGGGCGCCACCACAAGACCGCCTTCTGTTGTCGTGAAAGGAACATCGGATGTGCGAAGGTGCGCAGCGGCGGTGTCCTGGTCGGACACCTTGACCGCCAGCACCGTGAGTCCGGCCGGTGGCAGGGCAATGCCGGGGTAGGTCGCGGCGAACGAGGCCGGGCCGAGGTAGACGATCGGGCTGCCGCCGGTGGGTACCGAGATCGTCCCGGCGTGCGCTTCGGGTTCGGTTTCGAACACGCGGGCAACATCCGCAGCGGACGCCGCGGCGTCCTCGGCGACGATCGCGACGTGGTCGATGCCCCAGGCCGTGTTCGGGTGCTTCATCAGCTCCGGGAGCCATGTGTGCTCGGGCGTCCGGATCTCGCTGGAGAACAGCTGCAGGTACCCGCGGACGTCGGTGAGCCGGGCGATCGAGAAGACCGCCTCGACCTCGGTGCCGTCGGGGAGCTCGACCGGCCGTCGCACGGTCTGGGGTTCCGTCGTGGCGAGGCCCGCGGCCTGCCACTCGGCGGCCGCCGCCGCGGTGTCGTCCGTGCGCAGCGCGGCGGCCGCGATGCCCTCGCGCACGCTCAGCGCGGCGCGGATGTCCTCGTTGTACCCGGTGGGTTCCCGGACGCCGAGCAGCTCGAAGTAGTCCTGCTCGAACAGGACGTTGTGGTTGCCGGTGCCCATTTCGGCGGTGTGCCGGCCGAAGGGGGACACGGTGAACCCCAGGCGGGTGGACGTGTCCCGCGCCCGGTCGAAGTCCCGGACCAGCACGCAGCAGTGGTCGATGCCGTTGAGATGACTCCGCATGGCCCTCTTCCTGTCGGATCGCCGGCTCGAACCCCGGCTAAGTTACGAACCGTAGCTTACCTTTCGTAACTTCGCTGTCAAGGCAGCTGCGCGACCGCGTTTGCCGTGGTCGCGGCGACAGGTAAAGTCGAGTGGGTTCGAAATCGACCGGCCGGCCAGGAGGTACCGGGATGTACGCGGTGCACAGCGGCGGGGCACTGGGCGGGTCGCTGGAGGCGTGGCGCCACAGCCACCTCGCCGAGCTGCCGGAGGACGTCCGCGACGCGATGCTCGCGGAAGCCTTCGTGGTCACCGTCCCGGCCGGCAACGTCATCGGCGAGAACAACCGCCCCACGCTGGCGTTGATCCACTCCGGACTCACCCGCGTGGTCCTCAGTGGACCCGACGGCCGCACCGCCACCGTGCGCTACGCCGGCGCCGGCCAGATCCTCGGCCTCACCTCGGCGATCGCCAACGGCTCGCCGTGGCTCGGCTACGCGATCACCGAATGCCGCATCACGTTCCTCAACCCCGAGACCCTGCGCCGCTTCGGCCAGACCGACGCGCGCGTCGCGTGGTCACTGGCCCGCCAGATGGCGCGCGTCTGCTACGAGGTCATCGACACCCTGGGCGCCAACGTGTTCGGCACCATCGACCAGCGCGTGAGCCGCCACCTGCTGGAGCTGGCGGTGCGGCAGCCGGAGGGTCTCGTGGTGATGGCCGACCAGCACGAGCTCGCCCAGTCGGTGGGCTCGGTGCGCGAGGTGGTGGCGCGGTCGCTGCGGTCCCTGCGCGAACGCGGTGTGCTGCGCCGGTTGCCGAAGGGCGGCTTGCTGATCGTGCGGCCCGAGGTCCTCGAAGGTGTGGCCGCGGGGCTGGACACCTCGAAGACCTCGGGCGAGTGAACCGGGCGAGCTGAGGGGATGGGTCAGTCGCCCAGCCGCACGAGCACCTTGCCGTTGTTGGTGCCGTTCAGCAGGACCTGAATGCCGTCCGGGGCGGACTTCAGGCCGTCGATCACGTGTTCCTGGCAGCGCAGCTCGCCGGCGCGGACGCGGGGCAGGAGGTCGGCCTCGACCTCGTCGAAGCGGGCGGCGTGGTCCATGTAGATGAAGCCCTCCATGCGCACGCGGTTCGGCAGCAGGTGGAACCAGTTCCGCAGCGGGACCGGGCCGCCGTTGCCGTAGCGGGAGACCGCGCCGCAGAGGACGACGCGGGCGTTGACCGCGAGGTGGGGCAGCAGGGCGTCGAGGGTGGCGCCGCCGACGTTGTCGAACACGACGTCCACGCGGTCGGGGGCGAGCTCGGCGATCGTGGCTTCGACGTCCTGCGTGCGGTAGTTCACGCAGTCGGCCGCG
Organism: Amycolatopsis sp. NPDC047767; assembly: GCF_040704195.1. Lineage (NCBI taxonomy): Bacteria > Bacillati > Actinomycetota > Actinomycetes > Pseudonocardiales > Pseudonocardiaceae > Amycolatopsis > Amycolatopsis sp. NPDC047767. The sequence goes on along the minus strand of NZ_JBEYSJ010000015.1, from coordinate 226,027 downwards.
CCCAGCGACCGCACGAGATCGCACTTCTCCGGCGTGCCCGCGACGCCGATCACGCGGGCGCCCGCGGCGACGGCGAGCTGCACCGCGATCGAGCCCACGGCGCCGCCCGCGGCGGTGACGACCACCGTCTCACCGGGCTTCGGCTGCCCGATGTCGTGCAGGCCCAGCCAGGCCGTCTGGCCGGAAATGCCGAGCACGTGCAGCGCGGCCTGCAGCGGCACGCCGTCGGGCACCTTCCGCAGGGTCGAGCCGTCGACCACCGCGTCCTCCTGCCAGCCCAGCAGCCCGGACACGCGGTCGCCGGCGACCAGGCCGGGGTAACGCGACTCGGTGACGACGCCGGCGCCGAGCGCGCGCATCGCCTCGCCCAGCGGTGCGGGCGGCAGGTAGTTGCGCACGTCGTTCATCCAGCCGCGGGTGGCGACGTCCAGCGACAGCCAACCGACCTTCACCACCACCTGGCCGTCCCGCAGCGCGGGCACGGGCGCGTGGTCCTCGTAGCGCAGCACCCCCTCTTCGAGCGGCCCGGTCGTGGTGGCGGGCCGGGCGGCGAGGACGTAGCGCCGGGTGTGTGACGTCGACATGGGCTTCTCCTCGAAGCGGGTTCCAGCACGGTCAGGCCAGGGTTCACCGGCTTGATCGAAACCGCAGTGACCTGGGTCGGGTCACGGCTGCACCCAGGTCGGGAACCCCAGGTCGAGCGGGGGTCGTGTGCCTCGGGTTACACCCGGACGGGAGCCAGGTCGCTGACGGAGGACGGCCCGCGCGGCGATCCTCCGGGGACCCACCGCAGAGGAGGACCCGTGGCCGAGAGCCGATTCGTCACCGTCGACGGCATGCGCACCCACTACCTCGAGGCGGGGCCGGTCGACGGGCCGCCCGTGGTCCTGCTGCACTCGGGGGAGTACGGGTCGTCGGCCGAAGGTTCGTGGACGGAGACCATCCCGGGCCTGGCCGGCGCCGGGTATCACGTGTACGCGCCCGACTGGCTCGGTTACGGCAAGACCGACAAGGTGATCGACTTCGCCGACCCGAAGGGCCGGCGCGTGCGGCACATCGCGGCCACCGTCCGGGCGCTGGGCATCCAGTCCGCGGCTTTCGTCGGCAACTCGATGGGCGGGACCTACCTGGCCGAAGACCTCGCGTCCGACGCGCCGCTGCTGCCCGCCGCCGCGGCGGTGCTGGCCAGCGGCGGCGGGTTCATCCCGTTCAACGAGGCCCGCGCCGCCATCCAGGACTACGACCTCACCGAAGCCGGGATGGCGAGGATCCTGCGCACGGCGATGTACTCCAGCCGCTGGGCCGACGATCCCGAGTACGTGCGCCGGCGCCACCGCATGAGCCTCGAACCCGGCGCCTGGGAGTGTGCGGCGTCCGCACGGCTGCGGCCGCCGAAACCGGTGACGCCGGACCACGGCGGCGAGCACTTCGGCAAGAAGGACCCGATCGCCTACGAACGCTTCGTCGTGCCGACGCTGGTGATCGCCGGCGCCGAGGACCCGCTGCGCGAGCCCGGGTACGCCGACGAGATCACCGCGCGCATCCCCGACGCCGAGCTGCGCGTGTACAGCGAGTGCGGCCACCTGCCCAACATCGAGCACGCGCAGCGGTTCGTGGAAGACGTCCTGGCCTTCCTCGCGCGCCGGTACCGCAAGCCCGAGTAACCGGCCACACCCATCCGAAGAGCGCCGCCGAGCTGTCCTCGGCGGCGCTCTTCGGCGTGTCCTGGCTCGCACGGCGAGGTCGGGCCCGGCAATTGACTCCCGATCTCCGCGTCTGCTCTACTGTTCAGAGGTTAGTTCTGCTCTACAGAGTTTGCGGGTTTGAGGAGAGTCGACGATGACGGATCAGTCCGGCACCCTGTCCGACGTGCGGCGCGGGATGATCCCGGCGCACATCTACAACGACCGGGAGATCTTCGAGCTGGAGAGGGAACGCGTCTTCGGCCGGGCGTGGCTCTTCGTGGCCCACGAGTCGGAGATCGCCAAGCCCGGCGACTACGTGGTGCGCCGCGTGCTGGACGACTCGTTCATCGTCACGCGCGACGAGAAGGGCGAGATCCGGGCGCACTTCAACATGTGTCTGCACCGCGGCATGCAGGTCTGCCGTGCGGAGATGGGCAACGCGTCGCACTTCCGGTGCCCGTACCACGGCTGGTCCTACCGCAACGACGGCCGGATCGTCGGGCTGCCGTTCCACCAGGAGGCCTACGGCGGCGAGGCCGGGTTCAAGCGCAAGGGCCAGCGGTTGCTGCCGGCGCCGAACCTCGACACCTACAACGGGATGATCTTCATCTCGCTCGACCCGGAGGCTCCGCCGCTGGTGGACTTCCTCGGCGATTTCCGCTTCTACCTGGACTTCTACACCAAGCAGAGCCCCAGCGGCATCGAGCTGCGCGGCCCGCAGCGCTGGCGCGTGAAGGCCAACTGGAAGATCGGCGCCGAGAACTTCGCCGGCGACATGTACCACACGCCGCAGACGCACACCTCCGTCGTGGAGATCGGCCTGTTCCGCGAGCCGAAGGCGGAGAAGCGCAAGGACGGCGCCACGTACTGGGCCGGCAACGGCGGCGGGACGACCTACAAGCTGCCGCCGGGCGGGTTCGACGAGCGCACGCGCTACGTCGGCTACCCGCAGGAGATGGTCGACCGCATGAAGACCACGTTCTCCGAGGCCCAGCAGCAGGTGATCGGCGAGGACGGCTTCATGATCTCCGCCGCGTCGGTGTTCCCGAACCTGTCGTTCGTGCACAACTGGCCGCGCGTCGCGGATTCCGACGACGTGCTGCCGTTCATCTCCGTCCGGCAGTGGCAGCCGATCAGCGAGAACGAGACCGAGGTGCTGTCGTGGTTCGCGGTCGACGCCGAGGCGCCCGAGGAGTACAAGGCCCTGTCCTACAAGGCTTACCTGATGTGCTTCGGCTCCACCGGCATGTTCGAGCAGGACGACGTCGAGAACTGGGTCTCGCTCACCAACACCGCCGCCGGCTCGATGGCGCGGCGGCTCAAGCTCAACAGCCGCATGGGCATCCTCGAAGACGACACCGAGGTCGTGCCCGCGCTCACCCCGGAGCAGTTCCACGGCCCGGGCGTCGCGCACACCGGCTACGGCGAGTACAACCAGCGCGAGCTGCTCAACCGCTGGGCCGACTACCTCGAACAGCCGACGAAATCGGCCACCGCCCTGGAGGTCGGCGCGCCGGCCGAGACCGCCGAGGCGGTGCAGGCATGACCACCGAGACGCACTCCAGCCGTTCCGCCCTCGGCGCGCACGCGTCGCGAATCCAGCGCACCGGCCGGCCGCTGCCGTTCGACGACGCCCGCCACCTGCAGGCGCACCAGTGGCTGGTCGACGAGGCGTGGCTGCTCGACGCGCAGGACTACGAGCAGTGGCTCACCACGCTCACCGAGGACATCCACTACCTGATGCCGGTGCGCGTCACCACCGCGCTGGGCGCGGGCTTCGACACCGCGCCGGGCATGGCGCACTTCGACGAGGACAAGTACTCGCTGTCGCGGCGCGTCGCGCGGTTCCTGACCGAGCACGCCTGGACCGAGGACCCGCCTTCGCGCCTGCGCCACCACCTGTCCAACGTGCGCACCTTCGCGACCGAAGACGACGACCACCTGGTCGTCGAATCGGCGACGCTGCTGTTCCGCAGCCGCGGCGACGTGCTGGCCGGCTCGATCGTCTCGGCCGGCCGCGAGGACCTGCTGCGCCGGACTTCCGACGGCTGGCAGCTCGCACGGCGCACGATCCTCGTCGACGATTCGGTGATCCGCATGCAGAACCTGGCGATCTTCCTGTGAACCTCTCCTGGGAAGGCGAGGCCGAGGACGCCCGCGCGGCGGCCGCGGCTGCCGCGGAACACGACGAACTGGTCGCCCGCACCACGGGCGAGGTGATCCGGCTCGGCAACGAGTTCGCCGAGATCCTGGTGCGGCGCGTCGACACGCGCAACGGCGCCCGGCTGCTGATCGAGTCGCCGAAGTCGGGCCAGTGGGTGGCCTTGTGCCCGCTGGAGCTGGAGGCGCTGACCTGGCAGAACACCGAGACGTTCTCCGCCATGATCGGCCACCCGTTCGGCCCGCTCGTGGCGGCGGAGCCGGACTCGGGGGAGGACGCGTGACCGGCTGGCTGGAGGGCCGGCGTGCGCTGATCGTCGGCGCCGGCTCGGGCATCGGCCGGGCCGTGGTCGACGCGTTCCGCTCGGAAGGCGCCCGGGTCGCCGTGCTCGAACGCGACGCGGCCAAGGCGGCCGCGCTCGAAGCCGAGGTGCCGGACGTGCCGGTGACCGTCGGCGACGCGACCACGCGGGCGGCGAACGACACCGCGGTGGCCGCCGCCGTCGCCGCGTTCGGCGGGCTCGACGTGCTCGTCAACTGCGTCGGCGTGTTCGACTTCTACCGCAGCATCGAAGACCTCGACGCCGCCGTGCTCGACGACGCGTTCGACGAGATGTTCCGCACCAACGTCAAGAGCCACCTGCACTCGGTGAAGGCCGCGCTGCCGGAGCTGAAGCGCTCGGGCCACGGCGTGGTGCTGCTGACCGAGTCGACGTCGTCGTACTACCCGGGCCGCGGCGGCGTGCTGTACCTGTCGTCGAAGTTCGCCGTGCGCGGGCTCGTCACCGCGCTCGCGCACGACCTCGCGCCGGAGATCCGCGTGAACGGCGTCGCGCCCGGCGGCACGCTGGGCACCGACCTGCGCGGCCTGCCCAGTCTCGGCACCGCCGAACGCAGTCTCGGCGACGCGCCGCGGCGGGCCGAGGAGCTCGCCGCCCGCGTGCCCCTGCACGTGGCGCTCAGCGGCGAGGACCACGCGTGGAGCTACGTGTTCCTCGCCTCCGACCGCGCCCGCGGCATCACCGGTCAGGCCGTCCACCCCGACGGCGGCATCGGCGTTTCCGCGCCCCGCAAACGATCCTGAACCCGAAACGGAAAGACCGATGGCCAAGCTCACCGCCGACACCGACCTCTGCCAGGGCTACGGCAACTGCCTCACCACCGCCGCCGACGTCTACGACATCGACGACGACGGCAAAGTCGTCCTGCTGACCGAAACCATCCCCGAGGCCGACCGCGCCCGCGTCGAAGCGGCCGCGCGCAGCTGCCCGGTCAAGGCGCTGGGGGTGGTCGACGGATGAGCACGGTCGTGATCGTCGGCGCGTCGGTGGGTGGCGTCCGCACGGCGCAGGCCCTGCGGGCGCAGGGCCACGACGGCCGGATCGTGCTCGTCGGAGCCGAGCCGCACCTGCCCTACGACAAACCGCCGCTGTCCAAGCAGTTCCTCGCCGGTACCTGGGAGCACGACCGGCTGGCGCTGCTCACGGAGGAGGAAGCCGCCGCGGAACGCATCGAGCTGCGGCTCGGCGTCGCGGCGACAGGCCTCGACCCGGCCGCGCGCACCGTCGAGCTGGCCGACGGGACGACCCTCGGCTACGACACCCTGGTGATCGCCACCGGCGCCACCGCGCGGCCGTCGCCGTGGGCCGCCGAATCCGGCGTGCACGTGCTCCGCACCCTCGCCGACGGCACGGGCCTGAAGGACGCGCTCGCCGAACCGGGGCCGCTCGTGGTCGTCGGCGGCGGGTTCATCGGCGCCGAGGTCGCGGCCACCGCCCACGCCGCCGGCCGCGCGGTCACGGTCGTCGACCCGCTGCCGGCGCCGATCGGGCGCGTGCTCGGTGACGAAGTGGGCCGGCTGGTCGGCGACGTGCACCGGCGCCACGGCGTCGAGACGCGCTTCGGCACCGGCGTCCAGGCCGTGTCCGGCCGCGTGGGCGCGCTGGAGGTCACGCTCACCGACGGGACGGTGCTGCCCGCGGGCACGGTGGTCGTCGGCATCGGCGCGGTGCCGTCGGTCGAGTGGCTCGCCGGTTCGGGGCTGGAGCTGGACAACGGCCTCGTGTGCGACGAGTTCTGCCACGCCACCGGGCACCCGGAGATCTTCGGCGTCGGCGACGTCGCCCGCTGGTTCCACGCCGGCCACGGCGAACACGTGCGCGTGGAGCACTGGACCAACGCCGTCGAGCAGGCGGCCTGCGTGGCCCACAACGTCGTCCACCCGGACGAGCCGGTGCAGTACCGGCCGACCGAATACGCGTGGAGCGACCAGTACGACTGGAAGATCCAGATCGCCGGACGGCCGAGCCGCGCCACCGGCTTCGAGCTGGCGGGCGACCCCGCCACCGACCCGCCGCGGTTCGCCGCGCTCTACCGCGACGAAACCGGCCGGCTTTCCGCGGCCGTCACGGTGAACTGGCCGAAGCTGCTCGTCGCCGCACGGCGGCTCATCACCGCCGGAACCCCTTACGAGGAAGGACTTTCCGTGCTGGACAAGCTGATCGCCCCGGTGAGCGCCGCATGACCGAGTTTCCGAAGGAACGGCAGCTCGTCTCCGACGCCTGTCGTGTGCTCGCCGCCCGCGGGCTGGCGGAAGGCTTCCTGGGCCACGTTTCCCTGCGCATCGATGACAGCCGTCTGCTCGTCCGCTGCCGCGGACCGCAGGAACGAGGGCTGGCGTGGACGTCACCCGAGGACATCCGGCTGGTCGACCTCGACGGCGCGGCCGCCGCGGCGGGTGAGCTCGACGGCTGGTCGGTCCCCAACGAGCTGCCCCTGCACACCGAGGTGCTGCGCACCGACCCCGAGGTGCAGGCCGTGGTGCACGCCCACCCGCCGTCGGTCGTCGCGGCGGACCTGGCGGGGCTGGCGATCCGGCCGATCGTCGGCGCCTACGACATCCCCGGCGCCAAGCTCGCGGCCGGCGGCGTGCCCGTGTACCCGCGCGGGGTCCTGGTCCGCAACCGCACGCTGGCGAAGGAAATGGTGGCGGCGATGGCCGGCCGGCCGGTCGTGCTGCTGCGCGGGCACGGGCTCACGAGCAGTGGCGGTTCGGTGCAGGAAGCCGTGCTGCGCGCGCTGTCCGTGGACACGCTCGCGCGGATGGCGCTCGACGTGGTGAGCGCCGGCGGCCGGCTCGCCGACCTGCCACCGGAGGATCTGGCGGAGCTGCCCGACCTGGGGCCGGCCTTCAACGAGGGCGTGGCGTGGCGCCACGAGCTCGCCCGGCTCGGCCAGAGCACCAGCGGTTAATGCAGCAGCGGCGTGGCTTCGGCGACCGTCTCCTTGAGACGTTCGCCGATCTGCCGGACCTCGGCGCGCGACAGCCGCCCGACCGGCAGCGAGACGTTCAGCGCGAGCCGCGCGGGGAGGTTCCCGGCGGGGAAGGCGACGGCGACCGACGCCACGCCTTCCTCGCTCTCCTCGCTGCTGGTCGCGTACCCGCGCCGGCGCACGCTCTCGATCTCCAGCTCCAGCTCGGCGCGGGTGCCGATCGAGTTCGGCGTGAGCGTCTCCAGCCGCTCGTCCGGGTACATCCGGCGCAGGTCCTCGGTGGACAGCTCGGCGAGCAGCGCCTTGCCGGTCGAGGTGCAGTTGGCGGGCATCGCCTGGCCCAGCCGCGAGGCCACCCGGACCGCGCGCGGGCTTTCGATGGCCTCGATGAACCGCACCGTGGTGCCGTCGAGGATCGCGAGGTGCACGGTCTCGGCGAACTCGTTGTTGAGCTTCTCGAGGAACGGCCGCAGCGTTTCGCGCACGTCGAACCGCTGCAGGATCGCGAACGCGACGGCCGTGAGCGAGGTGCCCGGCCGGTACGTCTTCGTCCGCGCGTCCTGCCGGATGAAGCCGCGGTACTGCAGCATCGCCAGCAGCCGGTGGGCGGTGGAGGAGGCGACACCCAGGTACTCGGCGACGTCCGTCATCCGCAGCTCGGGGCGATCCCCCAGCAGCAGGAGGATCCGAAGCGCCTTGTCGACCGAGTCGATCGGGTACTGCGGTGCGGGCGAGTGCGCGCCGGCGGGGTCGAGAGCGGGCTTCTTCATAGCAGAATCGTACGGCAAGCGGCGAACCCGGCGGGGCGCGGTGATCGCCGTGCCGCGGGCTGTTCGCGCTCCGAACCCCTGTCCGGCAGCCAAGAACTCGAAGACGGCTCGGCTTTTGCGAGGCGCGGAAAACGCGGTCCGCAACCGTTCGGAAACGCTGGGAACGCACGGCGAACCTGTGCCTTGACCCTGTTCTAAACCTCTGTTAGACAGAGCGCACTTCTTCATCGCAGAAGACTGGTGAACAATGACCGTTGCTGTTCAGTTCTCCCCGCCGTCGAGACCGTCCCCACCACGGCGCCGCTTCGGCTTCGTGTTCGCGGCTCTCGCACTCGCCACGGCCGGCTGCTCCGCCTCAGCCGCCTCCGACGGCTCCGCCTACACCCTGGGCCTCATCACCAGCCAGACCGGCACCGGCAGCCAGCTCGGCGTCGGCGAGCTGCAGGGCGCGCAGCTGGCAGTGGACCAGATCAACGCGCGCGGCGGCGTCAACGGCAAGCAGCTGCGGCTGCGCACCGCCGACGACCAGAGCAATCCCGCGCAGGCCGTGTTGCAGACGCGCAAGATGCTCGGCAGCGTCGACGCGCTCGTCGGGCCGTCGCTGTCGGGTCCGTGCCAGGCCGTGATCCCGCTGGCCTCCAGCGCGCAGCTGATCGACTACTGCCTTTCCCCCGGCGTGAAGCCGAAACCGGGCTCGTACCAGTGGTCGGCCAGCGCGCCGACCGACACGCTCGCCGAACGGCTGCTGGCGTACTGGAAGAGCCAGGGCATCACGCGCGTCGGGCTGATCTACACCACCGACGCGAGCGGCCTCGACGGCGCGCACGCGATCCAGTCGGCCGCCGCGCACACGGGCGTTTCCGTGGTGGGACAAGCCAGCTACAGCCCCACCGCGGTGTCGGTGACGTCTCAGCTGCAGGCCACCACCTCGGGCAAGCCGCAGGCGCTGGTGGTCTGGAGCAGCGGCGCCGCCGCGGGTGTCGCGTTCAAGGGCATCGACCAGATGGGACTCAAGCTCCCGGTCGCCACCACCGACGGCAACCTCACCTACGCGTTCCTGCGCCGCATCGCCGACTACACGCCGGAAACGCTGCTCATCCCGGCGACGCGCGACTTCTGGTTCCAGCAGCAGAACACCAGCACCGAGGTGCAGCAGCTGGAACGCGCTTACCACGACGAGTTCCGCGCCCGCTACGGCGCCGACCCCGACTTCGGCCCCGGCGTCGCCTACGACGGCGTGCTGCTCGTCGCGCAGGCGCTGGAGAAGGCTCACGGCGACGTCGCCGGAACCCGTGACGCGCTGGAGAGCCTGCGCGGGGTCTCGGGTGTCGTCGGCACTTATTCGTTCGCCCGGGACAACCACCGCGGGATCGGCGCCGACGACGTCGGCATCGTGCGCGCGACCGGTGGCCGGCTGACTTTCGTGGGGAGATGAGCACGGCCATGTCCGGACTGATCCAGGTCATCGTCGGCGGCCTCGCCGACGGGGGCGTGTACGCGCTGATCGCGCTGGGCGTCTCGCTCGTCTACTCGATCAGCCGCATCATCAACCTCGCCCAGGGCGGGTTCGTGGTGCTCGCGGCGCTGCTGGCCGTGTCCATCCAGCAGTGGCTGGGTGTGCCGCCGCTGGTCACCGTGGTGATCGTGGTGCCGCTCTTCGCGTTGCTCATGGCCGTGGTGGAACGGCTGGTGATGGCGCCGGCCGCGGCCCGCGCGACGCCGGACCGGATGCTGCTGGTCACCGTCGGCCTGTTGCAGGCCATCGGCGGGCTGCTGCTGCTCGTGTGGGGCAACCTGCCGTACACGATGCAGCCCTTCAGCGGCGACACGGCGATCACGATCGGCGGGGTGCGCATCGTGTCGCAGTACCTGTGGATCATCGGCGCGCTCGTGGTGACGGTGGCGGCGCTGTGGTTCCTGGTGCAGCGCACGAGCCTCGGGCTGACGATGCGCGCGACGGCGAGCAACCCGGAAGCCGCCGCGCTGCAAGGGATCAACGTCGGGCGCATCCGGCTGATCGCGTTCAGCCTCGCCGGCGCGATGGCGGCGCTGGCCGGCACAACGGTCATCCCGGCGACGTTCCTCCAGTTCTCCACGGTGACGCCGTACGCGGTCGCCGGGTTCATCGCGGCGGTCGCGGGTGGCCTCGGCAGCACGGCCGGCGCGGTCGTCGGAGGGCTGGTTCTCGGTCTGCTGCAAGGACTTTTCAGCCGCTACACCAGCGGCGACCTCGCGCAGGTGATCGCGATGGCCGTGCTCATCGTGCTCCTGCTCGTGCGACCGACCGGGCTGCTGGGCAAGACGAGCGAGGTGCGCCGATGACGACGCAGGAAAAGACCACCCCCACGACCGCGGCCCGCCCGCAGGTCCGCCGTGGCCGGTCGCCGCAGCGGCTGGTCCTCGCGGCCGTCGCCGTGGTGGTCGCCCTCGTGCTGCCGCTGCTGGTCCCGGGCTGGCTGGGCCTGCTCGTGATCGCCGGGATCTTCTTCCTGATCGTGCTCGGGCTCAACCTGCTCATGGGGTACGCGGGCCAGGTCTCGCTGGGACAGACGCTGTTCATGGCGATCGGCGGCTACGGCGCGGGGCTGCTCACGCTGCGCTGGCACTGGCCGACGCTGGTGGCGATGATCGTGATGGCCGTGGTCTCGGCGGCGGTCGCGGCCGGGCTCGGCACGGTGTTCCTGCGGCTGCGGGGCTACTACCTCGCACTGGCGACGCTGGGGCTGGCCGTGATCACCGAGTCGCTCGCGTCGGGGCTCACCGGGTTCACCGGCGGGCCCTCGGGTCTGGTCGGCGTGCCGAGCCTGCGCCTGGGCACGTTCGACGTGTTCAGCGACCAGGCCAACTACTACCTGCTGCTCGTGGTGTGCGGGCTCGGCGCGTGGTTCGTCGGCAACCTGCAGCGCTCCCAGACCGGGCGCGCGCTGTCAGCCATCGCCGCCGACCCCGCGGCCGCGACGATGCTCGGCATCAACGCGGCGCGCTACAAGACCAGCGCGTTCGTGGTCTCCGCCGTCTACGCCTCGCTCGGTGGCAGCCTCTACGCGTTCTACCTGCGGTTCATCTCGCCCGAGGTGGTCGGGGTGACGGTGGCGCTGAGCATCGTGATCATGCTCGCGCTGGGCGGCGCGCGCACGATCGTCGGGCCGCTGCTGGGCGCGCTCGTGATCCAGGGGCTGCCGGAGGTGGGGCAGAGCTTCGCGTCCTGGTCGCCGTTCGTGGCCGGGGTCGTGCTCATCCTCGTGATCACCTACCTGCCGCGCGGGATCTGGGGCGCGGTCAAGAAAGCGGTGCAGCGATGACCACCGAGACCCCGCTGCTGGCCGTGCACGGCCTGACCCGCCGCTTCGGCGGCGTGACCGCGGTCGACGACGTGAGCTTCACCGTCGCCCCCGGCACCGTGCGCGCGATCATCGGCCCCAACGGCGCCGGCAAGACCACGCTGCTCGACCTCATGACCGGGTTCACCGCGCCCGACGCCGGCCGCGTCGAGTTCGCCGGCCGCGACATCACCGGCATCCGCCCGCACCGGCTGCCCGGGCTCGGCCTCGCGCGCACCTTCCAGTCCGCGCGGCTGGTGGGCACGCTGACCGTACGCGAGAACGTGATGCTCGGCGGCTACCGCTTCACCCGCGCGCGGTTCCTCTCCGACGGCCTGCGCCTGCCGCGCACCCGCCGCGAGGAACGCGCGCTCGGCCGCCGCGCCGACGAGCTGCTGGAGTTCCTGGAGCTCGGCGCGTTCGCCGACAGCCTCGCGGGTGAGCTGCCCGCCGGGGCCCAGCGGCTGGTCGAGGTCGCACGGGGTCTCGCGGGCGGGCCGACGTTGCTGCTGCTGGACGAACCGGCGGCGGGGCTCGACGACACGGAGACCGGTGAGCTCGCGGCCGCGCTGCGGGCCGTGTGCGCGGGCGGCATCTCGCTGGTGGTGATCGAGCACAACATCGAGCTGGTCATGACCGTGAGCGACCACGTCACCGTCCTCGACGCCGGCCGCGTGATCGCCGACGACGTGCCGCAGCGCGTGCAGGCCGACCCGGCCGTGATCGAGGCCTATCTGGGAGTGAAGCCATGAACCTCACCGTGCGCGGCCTCGACGCCCGCTACGGCTCCACCCGCGTGCTGCACGACGTGTCCTGCGAGGTCCCCGACGGCAAGATGGTCGCGATGATCGGCGCCAACGGCGCGGGCAAGACCACGCTGCTCAAGTGCCTCGCCGGCCTGCACCGGCCGGCCGCCGGGGAGGTGACGCTGGGCGGCGAACCGGTCGCCGGGCTCGCCGCGCACGAGGTGGCGCGCCGCGGCGTGTGCCTGGTCCCGGCCGGGCGGCAGCTGTTCGGCGACCTCACCGTGGCGGAGAACCTGCAGGTCGGGCTGCACGGCACCGGGGTGCGCGGCACGGCGGTGACCGAGCGGCTGGAGCGCGTCTACGGCCTGTTCCCGATCCTGCGTGAGTTCGCCACCCGCCAGTCCGGGCTGCTGTCCGGCGGCCAGCAGCAGATGCTGGCCATCGCGCGGGCGCTCGTGCGGGAACCGAAGGTGCTGCTGCTCGACGAACCGTCGCTCGGCATCGCGCCCTTGCTGGTCACCGAGATCCTCGGCGTGCTGCAGCAGCTCGCGCGCGACGGCGTGACGATCCTGCTCGCCGAGCAGAACGCCGCCGCCGCGCTCGGCATCGCCGACCACGGCGTGGTGATGGAGAACGGCTCCATCACCCGCACCGACACCGCGGCGGCCCTGCTCGCCGACGACGACGTGAGCCGCCACTACCTCGGCACCGCCCGCGACGCCGTCGAGGTGGGGCACGCCCGCGCGTTGCCCGCCGGGTTGCGGGAACCGCTGCAGGCGTAAGACTGTCCACAGTAGATACTCAACGAGGAGCTCCCATGAAGATCGTGCTCGTCCACGGCGGGTGGCAGGGCGGCTGGGCGTGGGACGGCGTGGCCGAGCAGCTGCGCGCCGCCGGTCACGACGTGTTCGCGCCGACCCTGCGCGGGCAGGAGGACGGCGACGTCGACCGCTCCGGCATCACGCTCACCACCATGGTCGACGACCTGATCGGCCGGATCGAGGGCCAGGGTTTCGACCGGTTCGTCCTCGTCGGCCACAGCGGCGGCGGACCGGTGATCCAGCTCGTCGCGGAACGGCAGCCCGAACGCGTGGAGCGCACCGTGTTCGTCGACGCGTGGGTGCTGGCCGACGGCGAGTGCATCAACGACCTCCTGCCGGACGAGCTCGTCGGCGCGGTCACCGCGCTGGCCGGGCAGAGCAGCGACAACTCCGTGACGCTGCCGCCCGAGATGTTCCTGGGCGCGTTCCTGCAGGACGCCGACGAGGCGCTCGCCGCGAGCGTGGCCGCGCGGATCGTGCCGAGCCCGCTGGGCTGGCTCACCGAGCCCGTCCGGCTTTCGCGGTTCTTCACCTCGGGCGTGCCCAGCAGCTACGTTTTCCTGCAGCAGGACCAGGCCGTGCCGAAGACGGCCTACGAGCGGTCGGCGAACCGCCTGGCCGACCCGCGGATCGTCGAGTGCCCCGGCAGCCACGAGGCCATGCTCACGCACCCGGCGGAGCTCGCGAAGGCGCTGCTGCAGGCCACGGCGTGAGGCACCGCACCGGTTTCCTGGCACCGCTGTACTACGACGAGCTGCGGCCGGACCACGCGCCGGCGCGCAGTGTCGTCCTCGTGCACGGCGGCAGCGTGACCGGTGCGTGTTATCTGTCCACTCCGGACGGCCGCCCGGGCTGGGCCCACACGTTCGCCGGGCACGGCCACCGGGTGCTCGTACCGGACTGGCCCGGCACCGGGCGCAGCACGTCGCTGCCGCCGGACGAGGTCACGGGCGAGGTCGTCTGTGCCGCGCTCGGGGCGCTGCTCGAAGCGCAGGACGAGCCGGTGGTGCTCGTCGTGCACTCGATGTCCGGGCCGTTCGGGTTCCGCCTGCTGGCCACGCACGGGGACCGGATCGCCGCGCTGGTCGCGCTCGCGCCCGGCCCGCCCGGTGACATCCAGCCGGAGCCGGCCGTGCTGGAGGAGACCGCGGACGACGTCGAGATCCAGGGCCTGGCCCTGCGCTGGCGGCTCCCGAAGCGCGGCCTGTGGTGGCCGAGCGACGCGTTCGCCCGGGCGAAGATGATCGGCGCCAGCACGCGGTTTCCGGCCGACGCGGTGGCGACCTACAGCCGGCAGCTCGGCCCCATCCCCGCCGGGCTCCTTGCGCAGCGCCAGAATCTGCGCGGCAGCCAGCTGCGCGGGGCCGGCCGCTTCGACGGCAAGCCCGTGCTGGTGCTCACCGGCGACCGCGACACGGACCACCCGCGTGCGGCCGACGCCGCCACCGCCGAGTGGCTGTCCGCGCACGGCGCCGACGTCACCTACCGCTTCCTCGACGATCCGGAGCACACGGGCAACGGGCACATGCTGATGAGCGAGGACAACAGCGAGGCGCTGGCGGAGCTCGTCATCGGGTGGCTGGCCGGGGTTTCCTGAGCCCGCCCGGTCTCAGGCGAAGCGCTGCGCGTCGGCTCCCGCGTACTGGGCCATGCGCGCGTCGAGCCTGGCGTGGTGCTCGATCCGGTCGATCAGCTCGGGCAGCAGGGAGCCGGGGAACACGCACGTGGCCTCGTCGGCCCGGATTCCGGTGCGGGCCCGGCTGAGCGCGCACCCGACGCTGGCGGCGACCCGGCCCTGCTGGGCCATCGCGACGATGTGGCACTGCGGTTTGCCCTCGACCGGCAGGTCCGGCACGGCGTCCTTGACCGTCATGAGGCCGCGGGCGTTGGTGCGGATCAGCACGACGTCGGGGGTTTCGGTGACCGAGCCGAGCGGGGCGTAGTGCACCGACTCCGTGCGTTCGGCGACCACGGGCAGCGTCACCACGTCGTCGTGACCGACCCAGCCGGCTTCGAGCAGCGCTTGCACGTCGTCGTTGGCCGCGACCTCGTCCAGCGTGCGGAAGCCGTGGGTGAGGCTGCCGACGCTGCAGTTGGCGTGGTCGGCCGCGTAGGTCGTGACCGGCGCCTGTGCGCCCTGGATCCAGAACACGCAGCCGGCGGGGACGGCGCCGGTGCGGCCGTGTTCGTTGGCCGGTGCCGGCGGGAGGCCGGACTCAGCAGCAGGCGCAGGGTGGCCGGGGGATCGATCCGCCACCGAACGGAAGGTCAAGGCGACCGGCGGCGCCGCCAGGTGCAGCACCTTGGTCAGCCGGGCGGCGAGTGCCGGCCAGTCCGGAGTGGACACCGGGGTCGACGAGCTGGAGCCGGGGGTGGACATCGTGGCCTCGTTCCGTGCCGATGGGGATGGTGGTGGCAGTCGGTGGAGCTGGGAAGACCTGGAGCTCGTGGTCGCCGATGACGAGGTCGACCTCGATGGTGTGGCGGTCGAGCGCGCGCCAGCGTTCGTAAGGCGCGCCGTCGCAGCGCAGTACGCAGGTGGCCGTGTCGGCGAGCTGCGAGACGCGGAACGTGGTCGCGCGGCCCCGGTGTGACGACGTGGCCGCGTACGTGCCGATGTGCAGGATGCCGGTTTCGCCCTCGTTGTACGCCATGTCGATGCCGAGGTACGGGAAGTCCACTTCGGACACTGTGGGCTGGTCGAACTTCGCCAGGTTCGGCTCGGTGAACACGCGCGACCACGCCCCGGGCCCGCCGATCTCGGCCATCATCAGCAGCCCGTTGAGCTGGCCGCGGGGGAACGGCTCGTCGAGCCCGAAGCCCCAGCCGAAGTCGTCGGCCGCGGAGCCGAAGAAGCCGGGCCGGAAGTGCTCTTCCGCGTAGGCGTCGAGGTTCGCGAACGTGACGTAGTCGCCGAACTCGCGCGCCAGCACGATGCCCAGCAGCAGGAACCGCGGGTCCGGCAGGGAACGCACCGGGCGCGTCGGGTCGCTCCAGCCGATCTTGTCCACGGCGGTGCGGTACAGCGCTTCGGCCAGCACGGGGTTCTGCGGCAGCATGTACACCGCGATCGAGAGCCCCGACGTCGGGCCGGCGCGGTGGACGTAGTCGGCGAGCGGGTCGTAGTAGAGCGCGGTCCACTCGACGGTGCCGCCCGCGGTCATGCCGAGGTACCGCTGCCGCAGGATCTCGACCCAGTTGTCGTAGACCCAATGGTCGCCGCCGCCGGTGAGGATGTCGTGCATCCGCAGGCCCAGGCCGGCAGCGCTGAGGCAGTACGGCCAGATCTTGGTGTTCTCGCAGTGCGGGCCCTCGGGGCGTTCGGTCCACTGGCGGGTGAGCAGGGCGTTGATGCCGTCGTGGGTCCAGGAGTACGTGGTGTCGTCGAGGCCGGCGACGCTGAACGGCTCGTTCCACTTCCGGTCGCGCGAGACGTAGCCGTGGAAGCCGAGCAGCAGGTTGAGCCAGCCCTTGAAAAACAGGTTCCCCTCGGCACCGACGGGATCGGGGGCGAGGCCCCACGGTTCGACACCGTTGGCCGTCCAGCCGGGCATGTCGTACTCGCCGGCCAGGTGGCGGGGGAGCCAGAGCTTGATGAACTTCTCCGGGTAGCGCGCCCGGTCGGGGTCGTGCCCGATCTGGGTGAGCCAGTCGATGGCCGCCCAGTGCGTGGTGTGGCGGCTGAGCAAGCCGTCCATGATGTCGACGTACACCTCGCGCCAGGCGGGTGTCACGTCGGCCATCATCGGTACGGCGTAACTGGACTCGGAGAGGTCGAAGCGGGCGAAGTTCAGCACGGGCGGAGTGCTCTTGTCGTCCCACCACGGCGCGGGCCGGCCGCTCGAGGACCAGTCGTCCGGGGTCGTGGCCTTGCGGTGCAGGAACCGGAGCCAGCCGCGGGCGCGCCGGCCGAGCCGGTGATCGTCACCCATGGTCCGCTCCCTTCACCACTCGCGTTTGTACCACGGTTTTTCCGGCTTCTCCGTGGCCTTCTTCCCGGCGCGCCACCGCGGTCAACCGCCCGCGTAACCTGGGTTACTCGTGCCTTTGCCCGCCGGTGGCCGGCGTGTTTCTCTTCATGGCGACGTGCTGCTCTTGTCGGCGTTCAAGGAGGAACGAGATGAGTGTGTACATGCTGGCCGGGACCAACGTCCACGACCCCGAGGGCCACCAGGCCTACATCCGGGCCGCCACCGACAGCCTCGCCGGGTTCGACGCTTCGATCAAGGCTCTCTGCGACGACAACAAGACCGTCGAGGGCCGGGAGTCGCCGGGCCGGCTGATCCTCATCGAGTTCTCGAGCCGGGCCGAGTTCGACCGCTGGTACGAGTCGGAGACCTACACCGGCGTGCGGCCGTTGCGCCACGCCACGGCGGAAACCGACCACCTGTGGGTCACCGCGGACGCGTGAGGACCACGGCTCGCGAACGGGGAGCACCGGTGAAGGCTTCACAACGAGAACGCAGCGCGCGCGCCTGGCAGGCGAGCCCGCTCGCCGAGCTGCCGGGCGAGGTCCGCGACGCCCTGCTGGCCTCGTCGGTGGTGGTCGGGGTGCCGGCCGGACAGAGCATCGGCGAAGCCTACGCCGGGCCGACGTTCGCTCTCGTCCACAGTGGACATGTGCGCGTGCAGCTGGTGACGGCGGACGGGCGCACGGCCACCATCCGCTACGCCGGCGAAGGCCAGATCCTCGGCCTGCCCTCGGCCATCGCCGGCACCACCCCGTGGACCGCCTACGCCGTGACCGACTGCGACCTCACGATGATGAGCGGCGCGCTGCTGCGCGAGCTCGCCTCCGCGGACGCGGCCATCGCGTGGCACCTGGCCGGGCAGCTGGCGCAGATCTCGTTCGAGGTCATCGACGTGCTGGGCGGCAACATCTTCGAGCCCGTGCTGCAGCGCGTGTGCCGGCACCTGCTCGAGCTCGCCGAGCGCACCGACGAGGGGCTCGTGGTGGCGACCGACCAGCACGAGCTGGCGCAGTCGATCGGCTCGGTGCGGGAGGTCATCGCGCGGGCGCTGCGGACGTTGCGTGAGCAGGGCCTGATCGAGCGGACGCCCGCCGGGCTGCGGCTCGTCGATCCCGCCCGGCTGCACGAGATGGCCGCGGGCCACGGAGAACCGACCAAAGGCTGACGGGCCTTTCGGTGTAGTGGAAAGGAAATCTTCATGACCGATGCGACGATGTCCCTCGGGGACGTCACCCTCGACCGGGTCGACGAGTGGACCGGCAAGCTGTTCACGCGGCCCGACCTGCTGCCCGACTCGGACCGGCAGGCGTGGGAGGCGGAGCGGCGCTGGCTCGAACCGGACTTCTGGTCGCCGGACTCGGAGGACGCGTGGTTGTGCGCGCAGAGCTTCCTCGTCCGCAGCGGCGGCCGGACGATCCTGGTCGACACCGGGATCGGCAACGCGAAACCGCGTCCGGGCGTGCCGCCGTTCGACCACCTCGACACCGGCTACCTCGACAATCTCGCCGCGCTGGGCACCCGGCCCGAGGACATCGACCTGGTCGTGTGCACGCACCTGCACCCCGACCACGTCGGCTGGAACACCACGCTGGAGGACGGCGAGTGGCGCCCGACGTTCCCGAACGCCACGTACCTGCTGCCCAAGGTCGACTTCGACTACCTGGCCGAGATGGCGAAGTCCGCCGACGCACCGGACCCGTTCGGCTACGTGACCACGTTCCACGACAGCGTGCTGCCGGTCGTGCAGAACGCGAAGTCCCAGCTGTGGGACGGCGAAGAGCACGTGATCGACGACGCGCTGCGGCTCGTGGCGTCTCCGGGGCATTCGCCCGGGGCGTGCGTGGTCACCATCTCGTCGGGCGGCGAGCACGCGCTGCTCGCCGGTGACCTCGTGCACCACCCGATGCAGATCCTGGACCCGGGGCAGCGCAACGCACTCGACGCCGACGGCGAAACGGCGGCGCGGTCGCGCACCCGGCTGCTCGGGTGGGCGGTGGAGAACTCCGCGCCGGTGTACGGCGGGCACTTCCCGGGTGGGCGGGGTGCGCGGATCAGCAACGCCGGCGGTGCGTTCCGCATCGATTCCTGGACGTCGCTCTGAGACTTGCCGCTTTGGTGGCAGGAATGTTTTTCGATTACTAATCCGGCCAAAAGTAGGCCGACCTCTACGCGGCACGTAACTGTTGCCACGAAGCCATTCGGCCGTGACTGTGGTCGGATTAGTATCAATCGAAACAGTGCCAGGGGGGTCGCAGCTGGATCGTTTTTCCCGAATCCCTGAGGGAGTATCGCTGTGCCTGGATCGACGAAGCTCCACGGTTGGCATCTGATCACGACTGTCGCCGCCTTGACCATTTTCGCCGAGGGGTACGACATCGTCGTCTTCGGCGTCGTTCTGCCCGGGCTCCTGGTGGAGCCCGGGTGGAACCTCTCCACATCGGCCGCCGGGCTGATCGGGAGCGCCACCTACCTCGGCATGCTCATCGGCTCTGTCGCGAGTGGACGGTTCGTCGACCGCTTCGGCGCCCGGCGAATCCTCCTGACGATGACGGTGTTCCTCGCTCTGGCGGTGGCGGCCTGTGCGGTCGCGCGGTCGCCGATCGAGCTCGGCGTGTTCCGGTTCGTGCTGGGCCTGGCCGTGGGCGGCAACATCCCGGCCGCGATCATGGCAGCCCGCGTCTCCGCTCCGTCCGCGAGGATGAACCTGGCGCTGACGTGGATCAGCTCCGGCATCCTCATCGGCGGCGCCGGCGCGTCGCTGATCGCCATCCCCGTGCTGCCGACCCTCGGCTGGCGGGCCCTGTTCTGGATCGGGGCGGGGATTTCCCTGGTGGCCTTGGCCGCCACCGCGCTGGTCATCCCGAAACACCCGGCCGCGGGCGGCGTCCGACCTGCGAAGGTCCGGTTCGCCCAGGTCATGACGGCCCGGCACCGGCGCCTGCTGATCGCCTGCATCCTCGCGACGACCGCGAACATGCTGGTGTGGAACGGGATGTCGACCTGGCTCACGACGTCCATGAAGGAACTCGGCTACACCCTGACGTCGTCGCTGCAGTTCAGTCTCGTGCTGACGGTCTCGGCGCTGATCGGTTCGCTGGCGTTCGGGCTCTTCGCCGACCGGGCCGGTGCCCGGACCGCCGGGCTGCTGTCGACGGGGCTGGGGCTGATCGGGCTGCTGGGCTGCGTCGTCGGCGCGAGCACGCCGGGGATCGCGTGGATCGCGGTGGCCCTGCTGGGCGCCGGCGCGGGCTCGACCACGACGATGATCGGCAACGTGGTGGCCATCGGCGTGCCCGCTCCCGTGCGGGGCACCGCTTTCGGCCTCAACAACGGCCTCGGCCGCGTCGGGGCGATCTTCGGGCCGCTGACGGGCGGCTGGATCATCGGCGCGACGGTGGGCCCGGCGTGGTTCTTCGCCTTCTGCGTGCTGGTGCTGGTGTTGTGCGCGGCGGCCCTGGCGCTGGTTCCCCGGCCTGGTGCGCCCGCTGACGGTGCTTCCGTGACACCGCACGGAGACGCGGACCGGCAGGACATTCCCGCGGCGCAGTAGGAAAACGGGTGAGGGGCGGTGCCGGGTCCGGCACCACCCCTCACGTGTCCGCACAGCTGCGCACCCGCCGAGCTTCCGGTCACCGCGCAGGTGAACGCAAGTCACAGACGAACCCCCGTTCGCGGAGCACCATCGCCTGGACAACGACGTTTGGAGGCGGTGATGACCGGACCACGAGTGGACGCGGCGCTCGCCGCGCTCCGGGCCGGCGCGCTCGTGCTGCTGCTGGACGACGACGATCGCGAGGCCGAAGGCGATCTCGTCGTGGCCGCCGAGCACGCGGACCCGGCCGTGGTGAACACGATGATCACCCACGGGCGCGGCCTGCTGTGTGTGGCCGTCGACGGAGCCACCACGGATCGGCTGCGGCTGCAACCCATGGTGAGCCGCAACGACGCCCCGCACCACACCGCGTTCACGGTCTCGGTCGACATCGCCAACGGCGGCACCGGGATCTCCGTGAAGGACCGCAGCGCCACGCTCAAGGCCATCGCCGATCCCGGCAGCCGGCCCGAGGACTTCGTGCGGCCCGGCCACATCTTCCCGCTGCGCGCCGACCCGGGCGGCTCGTTCGCCCGGCGCGGCCACACCGAAGCGTCGCTCGACCTGGTCACGCTGGCCGGGCTGCGGCCCGCCGCGGCGATCTGCGAGGTCCTCGACGAGGCCGGCGAGCCCGCGCGCCGGCCGTACCTGACCGCGCTGGCGCAACGTCTCGGGATCCCGATCCTCGACGTCGCCGACGTGATCGCCCACCGCGCCCACCAAGGCGTGACGCGGGTGGTCGAGACCGTGCTGCCCTTGCCGGAAGGGCGGTTCCGCACCCTCGGCTACCGCGACGTGCTCGGCGGCGAACACCTGGCCCTCGTCCTCGGCGAGCCCGCCGGGCACGACGACGCACCGGTCGCCGTGCACGTCGAGTGCGTGCTCGGCGAAGCCCTCGGCTCCCGGCTCTGCGGGTGCGAGGACCAGCTCCACACGGCGCTGCGCCGGGTCGCCGACGCCGGCCGCGGCGCCGTGCTCTACCTGCGCCCCGGCGCCGCCGTCGGCCCGGCCCGCCGGCTGCGCGGCCCCCTGGCCACCCACCAGGCCCTCGACCCCCACGACGAGTGGCTCAGCGCCGGGATCGCCCGCGATCTCGGCCTGCGCCTCCCCGTTCCCTCCGAAGCTGCGAAAGGACCGCACGCATGCTGACCCTCACCGACGAGACCACCGGGACCACCGTGTCCGACGGGGTGGTTCTCGACGTCACCACCACCGGCTCGGGCCCCACGGCGTTGCTGCTGCACGGCGTCGAAGGCGTGCGCGACGACCGGGGCTTCGCCGAGCACCTCGGCGCGACCAGCACGGTGCTCGCCCCCAGCCACCCCGGCTTCGACCTCTCGCCCCGGCCCGAATGGCTCGACAGCGTCGAAGACCTCGCCTACGTCTACCTCGACTGGCTGGACCGGATCGGCGCGCACGACGTCACGCTGGTCGGCTGCCAGTTCGGTGGCTGGCTCGCCGCGGAGATCGCCATCCGCTCCACCGCCCGGCTTTCGCGCGTGGTGCTGGTCGACCCCGTGGGCATCAAGACCGGCGGCCCGACCGACCGGGAGATCGCCGACGTCTTCCACCTCACGCGCGAAGAGCTCGACGCGCGCACCTTCCACGACCCGGCCGCCGGCCCGGGCGACCTCACCGCGGCCGAGCGCGACACCGTGCTGCGCATCGCCCGCAACGAGGAAGCCCTGGCCTGCTACGGCTGGGAGCCCTACCTGCACAACCCGCGCCTGCGCCGGTGGCTGCACCGCATCGACGTGCCCACCCTGGTGGTGTGGGGCGGTTCGGACCGCATCGTGACCCCGGACTACGGCCGCGCGTTCGCCGAGGCCATCCCCGGCGCGCGGTTCGAGGTGCTCCCGGGCGCGGGGCACCGGCCCCAGGTCGAACGCCCCGCCGAACTGGCCGAACTCATCCGCGACTTCTCGCGCTGACCCGATTTCGGAGACGATCCCATGGAATTCTGGCACTTCAGCGAAACCGCCTACCCGTACCTGCCCCCGGAGGACACCTACGAGTCCGTCCGCGTCCAGCTGCCCAACGGCGTGATCGACCCGGAGCGTGCGGCGCAGCTCTGGGACCGTTACCTCGCCGAGTGGCAGGTGGCGGACCAGGCCGGCCTGAACGTGATGATCAACGAGCACCACCAGACGGCGACCTGCCTCGACCCGGCCGCCCCGGTCATCGCCGGCGTGCTGGCGCGCACCACCGAGCACGCCCGCATCCTGATCCTGGGCAACCCCATCGCCAACCGCAAGGACCCCGTCCGCGTGGCCGAGGAGATGGCGCTGGTCGACGTGCTCAGCCGCGGCCGGCTGGAAGTCGGCTTCGTGCGCGGGGTGCCGTACGAGGTTTCGGCGGTGAACAGCAAGCCGGTGATGATGAGCGAGCGGATGTGGGAGGCGCACGACCTCATCCTCAAGGCGTGGACGACGCACGACGGCCCGTTCAACTGGGAGGGCCGGTTCTTCCAGCAGCGCCACGTGAACATCTGGCCGCGCGCCTACCAGCAGCCGCACCCGCCCGTCTGGGTCACGGCGATGACCGCGCCCAGTGCCGCCCGGATCGCGGAGAACGGCCACGTGATCGCGTCGTTCCTCACCGGCTTCGACGGCACCCGGAAGGTCTTCGACGCCTACCGCGCCAAGTGCGCGCAGCTGGGCCGGCCAGTCCCCGGTGACGACCGCTTCGCCTACGCCGCCCTGGTCTACACGGGACAGACGGACGAGGAAGGCCTGGCCGGGGCGGAAAAGCTGATGTGGTACGTCAAGGCCAACAAGGTGCCGTTCCACCACGTGCAGCCGCCGGGGTACACGCCGTACTTCGTGCGCGCGGCGGGGCTGGCCGGGGAACGCTCGGCCTACGACTTCAACACCATGACGCTGCAGGACATGATCGACGGCGGGATCGTGTTCGCCGGCAGCGCCGACACGGTGCGCGGGCAGATCGAGCGGTTCTACGAGCGCGTCGGCGGCTTCGGGCACCTGCTGCTCATGGGCCAGGCCGGGTTCCTGGAGCACGAGGAGACGGTGCGCGGCATCGAGACGTTCGCCAGTGACGTCAAGCCGAAGCTCGCCGGGCTGTCGACGGCGGCCGCGGGGGCGGGCCGTGGCTAGCGGCGGCGTCGGCGCGGACGAGCTGCGCCGGACCTGCGGGGCGTGGCCGACCGGTGTCGCCGTGGTGACGAGCGCCGGGCCGGACGGCGCGCCCGTCGGCCTCGCGGTGAACTCGTTCACCTCGTTGTCGCTCGACCCGCCGCTGGTGTTGTTCTGCGCCGCGCTGTCGTCCACGACGTGGCCGCACATCCGGTCCGCCGGCCGGTTCCTGGTGCAGATGCTGGCCGCCGACCAGCACGACGTCGCCCGCGTGTTCGCACGCTCCGGCGGCGACAAGTTCGGGGGCCTGGCCTGGCACCGGCGCGACGGGCTGCCCGAGCTCGACGGGATCGCGGCGGTGCTGAGCTGCTCGATGGACGGCGTGTACGCCGGCGGCGACCACGAGATCGCCGTCGGCCGCGTCGAAGCCGTCGAGACGTTCGGCCGCCGGCCGCTGGTGTTCCACGACGGCGACCTGCACGCCCTGCCGCTCGCCCGGGCGAGCTGAGCCAAGGAGACGGTGTGAACTCGATCAGGTTCTGCGTCTTGCCAGTGTCCGATGTGGCCACTTCGCGGGCCTTCTACGCCGCGCTCGGCTGCGTCGAGCGCGGGGTCGACGGCGATCGGTGGGCCGGGGTGTCCTCCGACCACGTGGCGCTTTCCCTGTGTGGCCCGGCCGATACGAAACGTCCGGCCCAGCCCGCGTTCGCCGTGCTGGTCGACGATCTGCCGGCCGCGCTGGCCCAGGCGCTCGCGGCCGGTGGGCGGACGTTGCCGGGCGACGACGGGCACGTCCGGCTGACCGATCCGGACGGCAACCACGTGATGCTGATCGAACGGGGAACGCCTCCGGGCTGACGCGGTTGCGCCGAAGCTCCTGCCCGGCCGATGTCCACTGTGGCCCGACCAAGCCCGAACCCTTTTATCCGACAAGGAGAACCACCATGTCGTCCGTCCTCATCACCGGCGCGTCCAAGGGCATCGGCCGCGCCATCGCGATCGAGCTGGCCGGGCGCGGGCACCGCGTGATCGCCACCGCCCGCCGTCCGGAGGCGCTCGCCGACCTGCCCGTCGACCAGCGCCTGCGCCTCGACGTGACCGATCAGGAAAGCGTCGACGCGGCCATCCGCGAAGCCGGCGAGATCGACGTCGTGGTCAGCAACGCCGGGGAAAGTGTCCGCGCACCACTGGAAAGCGTGCCGCTCGACGAGGTCGCGCGGCTGTTCGAGCTCAACACGCTGGGCGCGCTCCGGGTGGTGCAGGGCGTGCTGCCGGCCATGCGCGAGCGGGGTTCGGGCCGGCTGGTGTTCGTCTCCAGCATCCAGGGCCGGATGGTGCTGCCGATGATCGGCCCGTACGGCGCGACCAAGTGGGCGCTGGAGGCGCTCGCCGAGACGCTCGCCATCGAGACCGGCCGCTTCGGCATCCGGGTGAGCCTCGTGGAGCCGGGCGCGGTCTCCTCCGGCGGCGGCGAACGCGCCAAGGTGCACGTGAAGGACGACGACCCCTATTCGGGGCTGTACCGGCAACTCCCCGTGCTGCGCGGTGAGGTCGTGACGCCGGAGTCGGTGGCCGCGACGGTCGCCGACACCATCGAGCAGCCCGAGCCGCCGCTGCGCGTCCCCGCCGGTGCGCCCGCGAAGCAGGTGCTGGAGGCGCGGAAGGTGGCGCCGGAGGACAAGCCGTTCGTGGCCGTGCCCCTCGACTGGTAGCCGGCCCGTCGACCGGCGGTCAGCCGCGCGACGCCGGGATCGGCTCGAGGAGCCGCCGCGGGACGTTGAGCGCGGCGGACACCGGGTCGAGCTCGGCGCCGGTCGGCGTGAAGCCGGGGCCGGGTTCGATGCGGGTGTCGGCGGGCGCGACGAGCTCGCCGCACTTCTCGCACCGGCCCTCGTGGTCGAGCAACGCGCCGTCCGCGTCGTGGCGCAGCGCGCGCTTCACCCCGGCCGGCGAGTAGAAGTCGTCACCCCAGTTGATGAGCGAGCGGACGATCGGCCACAGTGCGACGCCTTTGTCGGTGAGCACGTACTCGACGGTGCCCGCGCTCTCGTCGCGGGTGAGCACGCCTTCGCGGACGAGGAGCTTCAGCCGGGCCGTCAGCACGGCGCGGGGGATGCCGAGCTGGGTCGCGAAGTCCCCGAAGCGGCGGACGCCGTAGAACGCGTCGCGCACGATGAGCAGGGTCCACCGCTCACCGACGATCTCCAGGGCTCGCGCCAGGGAGCAGTTGCGGTCCGCGTAGGTACTGGGAAGGGACATACGGGCAGTCTACTCCGCCAGTTCGCTCACTGAACTGGAGTTGTGCTACAGTCGGCCGCAGTTCATTGACTGAACTGCGTTTGCCTCTGTTGCTCACCCTCTGTCTGATCCCAGGAGAACCAGCGATGTACCAGTTCCTCGTTTCCTTCACCGTCCAGCCCGGCCACCGCGACGACTTCGTGCGCGTGGCCCGCAAGACCGGCGTCGACTCCCTGGCCAACGAGCCCGGCTCGATCCGCTTCGAGGTCATCGCGGACGAGGAGAACCCGGACGTCTTCTACCTCAACGAGGTCTACGCCGACGTCGAGGCGTTCAACACCCACGCCCAGGGCCCGTACTTCGGCGCGTTCTTCGCCGAGGCGAGCACCTACGCCGAGGGTCCCGTGTGGCTCATGAAGGGCAACCTGGTCGACGACAAGGCCGCCGTCTGAGTCTGCGCGCAGGACCGGCGGAAGGGCGGGATCGGTGAACGACGGTCAGCGCACCGGGTTGCTGGACCTGGTGCTGGAAACGCACGGCGGCCGCGAGCAGTGGAGCAGAGCGCGGACGATCCGGGCGCACCTGCACATGGTCGGTCCCACGTGGACGGGCCTCGGCCAGGAGAAGACGTTCGCCGGTGTCGACCTGGCCGTCGACGTACACCGGCAGCGCACGGTGTTCGCCGACTTCACCGGCCGCGGGCTGCGCGGGGTGTACACGCCCAAGCGCGTCACGATCGAAGACGCCGACGGTGCCGTGCTCCAGGAACGCCGCACGCCGCGCGAGTCCTTTCCGCCGCGCGCCCGCGGGATGAGGTGGGACGCGTTGCACGCCCTGTACTTCGCGGGGTACGGCATGTGGAACTACCTCACCAACCCGCACCTGCTGACGCTGCCCGGCGTGCGGACCGAGGAGCTCGAGCCGTGGCAGGGCGGCGGCCACCACTGGCGGCGGCTGCACGTCACGTTCCCCTCGCACCTGGCCACGCACAGCACGCAGCAGACGTTCTACTACGACGAACGCGGCCTGCAGCGCCGCGTCGACTACGCGCCCTACGTGCTCGGCAACCTGCCCGCGACGCACCACACGGAGGCGCACCGACGGGTTTCCGGCCTGGTGTTCCCGACACACCGCTACGTGCTCCCCATCGTGGACGGAAAGCCTGCGTCCCGGCCGACCATCATCGTCGACTTCAGCGACCTCGCCGTCGAGTTCTCCGGCGAAGCACTGTCCTTCGAGGGAGGGCGAGAGTGAACACCAAACCGTACGCAGAGAAGAAGTTCGCCGAGATCGACGGGGTGCGCATGGCGTACCTCGACGAGGGCGAGGGCCCGGCCATCGTGTTCCAGCACGGCAACCCGACCTCGTCCTACCTGTGGCGCAACGTGATGCCGCACCTGGCGGGCCAGGGCCGGCTGATCGCGTGCGACCTCGTCGGCATGGGTGACTCCGGCCGGCTGGAACCGTCGGGCCCTGACCGCTACTCCTACTTCGAGCAGCGGGAGTACCTGTTCGCGCTGTGGGAGCACCTCGACCTCGGCGACGACGTCGTGTTCGTGGTGCACGACTGGGGTTCGGCGCTCGGCTTCGACTGGGCGTACCAGCACCAGGACCGGGTCGCCGGGATCGCGTACATGGAGTCGATCGTGGCCCCGATGACGTGGGCCGACCGGCGGGAGTCCTTCCGCGGCACGTTCCAGGGTTTCCGCTCTCCGCGAGGGGAAGCGATGATCCTCGACGGCAACGCGTTCGTCGAGCAGGTGCTGCCGGGCGCGGTTCTGCGCGAGCTGAGCGACGAGGAGATGGCGGTCTACCGTGCGCCGTACCGCACGCCGGGGGAGAGCCGCCGGCCCACGTTGAGCTGGCCGCGCCAGCTGCCCATCGAGGGTGAGCCGGCCGACGTGGTGGCGGTGGTCGAGCGGTACGGCCGGTGGCTGGCGACCTCGGCCGTGCCCAAGCTGTTCGTCAACGCCGAACCCGGCGCCATCCTCGGCTCCCGCCAGCGGGAGTTCTGCCGGGCCTGGCCCAACCAGACGGAAATCACGGTGCCCGGCATCCACTTCGTGCAGGAGGACAGCCCGGACCTGATCGGCTCCGCGGTCTCGGAGTTCGTCCGCGACCTGTCCCGATGACTTCCCGTAGTGCGAAAGGTGTTGCAGTGTCCCACGACGACAGGCTGTTCCTGATCACCGGCGCGACCGGCAAGACCGGGGGCGGCGCGCTCAAGCTGCTGCTCGAAGGCGGCCACCGCGTCCGGGCGATGGTCCATCGCGACGACGACCGCTCCCGCGCGCTGGCCGAGGCCGGTGCCGAGGTGGTCGTGGCCGACCTGCACGACCTCGACGGCATGACCACCGCGCTGCGGGGCGTCACCGGCGCGTACTTCTGCCACCCGATCCTGCCGGGCCTGGTGGAGTCGACCGTGATCTTCGCGCAGGCCGCGACCGAGGCCGGGGTGCGCTCGGTGGTGAACATGTCCCAGATCTCGGCCCGCCGGGAGGCCGGCAGCAACGCCGCGCGCCAGCACTGGCTGTGCGAACGGCTGCTGGACCGGACCGACCTGCTCACCACCCACATCCGCCCGACGTTCTTCGCCGAGTGGCTGAAGCTGTGGTGGGAGAAGCGCGACGGCGAGGGCTACTTGCGCCTGCCGTTCGGCGAGGGCCGCCACGCGCCGATCGCGTCGGCCGACCAGTCGCGCGTGATCGCCGCGCTGCTCCTGCAGCCCGAACCGCACAACCGCGCGGCGTACTCGTTGCACGGCCCGGTCGAGATGAACCACCACGACATCGCCAAGGCCATGGCGGCCGAGCTGGGCCACCCGGTGCACTACGAGCCGATCAGCGTCGAGGAGTTCGCCGCTTCGGGGCTGCAGCGGGGCACCGACGCGCACCTCGTGCAGCACCTGTCGAACGTCGCGATCGACTACCGCAACGGCGTGTTCTCCGGCACGAACGACGTCGTCGAGAGGGTCGGCGGACGGCCGCCGCTCTCGGTCGAGGAGTTCGTCCGGGCGAACCGCGCCGACTTCGTGACCAGCGGGCCGCGTTTCGTTCCCGCTCCGTGACGGGGGCGATCTCGTCCGAGCTGCCTGGCTTCTCCCTGGCTTGGCCGGCCGGTGAGCGGTTCGGCATCGCGGCCGCGCCGGGTGGCCTGGCGCTCGTGCAGGACCTGCTGAACACGCGGCCGAGCCCGGCGAAAGGGTTCGTCGATCTGCTGTCCACAGTGGCCTCGGCGCAGCGCTGGGCGGCCGCGGCGATGGCGGAGTGGGCGGAAGCCGGAGGCCATCGCCGACGTCGGGTGCGGCTGCGGACCGCGGATGTCGGCGAACTCCGTCAGTTGCGCGAACAGCTCGCGGCCGTTGTGCGGACCGACGGCGAGCCGGTGCTGCCAGCGTTGTCCGGGCTGACGGTCGCCGCGGGCACCGCCCCCGACGGCCGGCTGGACCTCGAACCGGCCGGGAGCGGCTGGCAGCTCGTCGGCGGTGCGGTGCTGCTCGAGATCCACCGCGCCGACGGGCTGGACGAATGGCGGCGCCTGAAGACCTGCCGCAGCTCGGCGTGCCCGATCGCGTTCTATGACCGGTCCCGCAACAACAGCCGCGTCTGGCACGACGTCAAAGTCTGCGGCAACATCGCCAACCTGCGGGCTTCCCGCGCCCGGCGCCGGCGGTCGGCGCCGTGAGCCGGTCCATTCGCGACAGCCGGGGGAGGCTACGCCCGCCGCGTCCGCTTGGCCTCGCGAGAGATCCGCGCCTCGGTGTCCGCCATGGTCACGTCGTGGCCCGCCGCGCAGCGGACGGCGGCGAGAAGCGGTTCCCCGCAGCCGGCGTGCACCAGCTCGACACCGCCGGTCGGGCCCGCCAACGTGGCGCCCCAGCTCATCATCGCGACCACCACGGGGAACAGCGAGCGGCCCCGCTCGGTCAGCACGTACTCGTGGCGGGTGCGCGACCCGGGCTCGCGGTAGGGCTGCTGGCGCAGCAGGCCGTCGTCCACGAGCTGCTTGAGCCGTTTCGCCGCGACGGCGTCGCTCAGCCCGGTGCGCCGGGTGAGCTCGTCGAAGCGCCGGCCGCCGTAGAACGCCTCGCGCAGCAGGATCATCGCCGACCGCGTGCCGACGAGCTCCAGCGCGCGCTCGATCTTGCACCAGCCCTCGGCGGTCCACGCGTCGCGGTCGACGAACCCGCCGACCCGCGTCACGACGGGAAGGTCCGCCTCGGGCTCCTGTGTGTGTGCCATGACCGACACTGTACCTGTCTAGCGTTCACCATAGTCAGGCTGCTAGCGTGCTGGCTATGTCTTTGGAAAGTCAGCAGGTGGCCATGGCCAGGTCAGGGGCCGCGAGACCCGGAACCGAAGCTCCCTCGCGCGGCCGGTGGTGGGCGCTGGCGGTGGTCTGTCTCGGCGTGATGATGGCGTTCGTCAACGTCTCGTCGATGATCTCCGCACTGCCGGCCATCCAGTCCGATCTGCACACGTCGTCGGCTCAGCTGGTGTGGGTCAGCAGCGCGTACACGCTCGTCGTGGTGAGCCTGGTGCTCACGGCGGGCACGCTGGGCGACCTGATCGGCCGCCGCGCCGTGTTCCTCGCCGGGGTGGTGGTGTTCGCCGCGAGCAGCGCCCTGGCGTTCTTCTCCGACAGCGCGGGCCTGCTGATCGCGGCCCAGGCGCTCATGGGCGTCGGCGGCGCCGCGATCCTGCCCGCCAGCCTGTCGATCGTCAGCCACTCCTTCACCGATCCGCGCGAACGCACGAGCGCGATCAGCGTGTGGGCGAGCTGTTCGGGGCTGGGGCTGGCGATCGGGCCGCCGGTGGCAGGGATCCTCCTCGACCACTCGAGCTGGCACGCGGTGTTCCTGACCAACGTCGTGCTCGGCGTCGTCGCGATCGCGCTGACGCCGGTGCTGGTGGCGGAGAGCAAGCACCCGACCCGGCGGCTCGACCCGGCCGGCGTGGTGCTGGGCACGATCGTCGTCGCGTCGGCGACCTACGCGATCATCGAAGGCGGGTCCGTCGGCTACGCGGCCGCACAGATCATCGCCGTGTACGTGGTTTTCGCGGTGTCGCTCGCGGCGTTCGTCCGCGTCGAGCTGCGACACCACGACCCGATGCTGGACCTGCGGCTGTTCAAGAGTTCCTCGTTCGCGGCGGTCATGGGGGTCGCGACCACCACGATGTTCGGCTTCGTCGGGATCTCGCTGGTGAGCGTGCTTTATCTGGAACGCGTGCAGCACCTCGGCGCGCTGGCCACCGGCGTGCGGATGCTGGTCATGTTCGGCACCTACATCGTGGTCAGCGCCGTGGCCGCCCGGCTCGTGCGGCGCATCGGCTTCGTCACCATGCTCACCGGCGGACTGGTGATCATGGGGGCCGGCGCGCTGCTGCTTCTGGTCACGGGGCCGACGCCGGGGTTCGGGCAGGTGTGGCCCGGCCTGCTGATCGTCGGGTTCGGTTCCGGGCTGCTCGTGGCGCCCTCGACCGCGGCCGCGGTGAACAGCGTCCCCACGCAGCAGGCGGGTATGGCCAGCGCCGCGGTGAACATGTTCCGGCAGCTGGGCAGTGTCCTCGGCCCGAGTGTGCTGGGCACGATCGTCACGACGAAGTTCCCGAAGAACCTGTCCGACCGGCTCCTCGACGCCCGGGTGCCCGTCGGGGTGACGCGCCGGATCGTGGACGGTGCGAGCCACGGCGGCAGCACCGCCGGAGTCCCGGCTTCCTTGACGACCACGGTCACGAGTTCCGTGGCCTCCGCGTTCACCGACGCTGTCCACGTGGGACTGCTCGTGGGCGGAGTCGTCCTCGTGGTCATGGCGGTTCCGACCGTGGCCTTCGTGCGGCACACGGCCGCCCGCCGTCGCTCGGAAACAGCGTCGGCCTGACCGGTTCGTTCGCCGCGCCGATCTTCTGCCGACGGTGGTCCGTTCACCGGATTTGCCGAAAACGCCAATCGAAAAGCGCGATTCATTCACGAAAAACCGTCCTGGCAGAGTGGTCAGGACGGCCTTTGTGCTGCCCGTTTCCGGGAATTTCGCCGGGCGGAAAGAATACTTGATCTTTTTTCCCGACCAATAGGACACGGCGCCCTCAAGATCACATTCGGGGATGGCAAAAACTTTCCACCCCGTAGTAGGTTTTGTTTCTCAACCCACTTCGCGGCCGGAATCCCGGCCGGCCACTCGCTTTCGGGGAGGAAAGTCATGACCACCATTCATCCACAAGACGCCCGGGGGCAGTACGAGCAGCGGACGGCGCAGCTGTGCGAAAACGATTCACAGGTTCGCGACGCGATTCCCCGGGCCGACGTCCGCGAGGCGGCGTTCCGGCCGGGCCTGTCGCTGGCGGAGAGCGTGGCCGCCGTCATGGCGGGCTACGCCGACCGGCCCGCGCTGGGCGAGCGCGCGCGGGAGACCTTCACCGACCCGGCCACGGGCCGGACCGAGGTCCGGTTGCTGCCACGCTTCGAGACGATCAGCTACGGCGACCTCTGGGCCCGCGCGACCGCCGTCGCGAGCGAATGGCACCACGACCCGCACACGCCGCTGCGCCGGGGCGATTTCGTGGCCACGCTGGGTTTCGTCAGCTCCGACTACGTCGCGGTCGAGCTCGCCTGCGTCCGGCTGGGCGCGGTTTCCGTGCCCCTGCAGGCCGGAGCCGCCGCCGGCACGCTCAAGCCCATCATCGAGGAGACCGGCGCCAAGGTGCTCGTGGCGAGCCCGGAGTACCTCGGCCCGGCGGTCGACCTCGTCCTCGCGAGCCCGTCGGTGCTGCGGCTCGTGGTCTTCGACTACACCGCCGAGGTCGACGCACACCGCGACAGCGTCGACGCGGCGCGCGCCCGGCTTTCCGAGGCCGGCAGTGACGTCGTGCTCGACGTCCTGCCCGCCGTCGTCGGACGCGGCTGCGCGCTGCCGGCCGCGCCGCTCGCCACCGCCGACCTCGCCGACCCCGATCCGCTCGCGATGCTCATCTACACCTCGGGCAGCACGGGCACACCCAAGGGCGCCATGTACACCGAGCGCGTCTCCCGCGAGCTGTGGCGCGATTTCATGCCCGGCCGCGACAACCCCGCGATCGTGCTCGACTTCCTGCCGATGAGCCACGTCGTCGGCCAGAACGTGATGGCCAGCACGCTGGGGTGCGGTGGCACCGTCTACCTGGTGGGCAAGAGCGACCTGTCCACCATGCTGGAGGACTACTCGCTGGTGCGCCCGACCGAGCTGCTGGTCGTGCCGCGGATCTGCGAAATGCTGTTCCAGCACTACCGCAGCGAGCTCGACGGCCGCATCGCCGCCGGTGGGTTCCGCGAAGGCCTCGACGAAGAGGTGAAGACCGAGCTGCGCGAGAAGACGCTCGGCGGCCGGATCCTGTGGGCCGGCTTCGGGTCCGCGCCGCTTTCGGCGGAGCTGACCACGTTTATGGAGTCCCTGCTGCACGTCCCGATGCACGACGGCTACGGTGCCACCGAAACCGGCGGTGTGGTCATGCTCGACGGGAAGATGTGGCCGCACCGGGTGTCCGGCTACCGGCTGCTCGACGCGCCGGAGCTCGGCTACTTCTCCACCGACCTGCCGCACCCGCGAGGCGAGCTGGTGGTCCAGGGCGGCACGCTCGTCACCGGGTACTACCGCCGGCCGGACACCACGGCCGAGGTGTTCGACGCCGAGGGCTACTACCACACCGGCGACATCATGGCGGAGCACAGCTCGGGCGAGCTCGTGTACGTCGACCGGCGCAAGAACGTGCTGAAGCTGTCGCAGGGCGAGTTCGTCGCGGTGTCCAAACTGGAGGCCGTGTTCGCGGCGGCCCCGCTGGTGGAGCAGATCTACGTCTACGGCAGCAGCGAGCGCTCGCACCTGCTCGCGGTGATCGTGCCGACGCGGGCCGCGCTCGCCGAGGGCGACCCCGCCGCGCTGAAGCGCCGGCTGAGCGATTCACTGCAGCAGGCGGCCAAGGAGGCCGAGCTCAACTCGTACGAGATCCCGCGCGACTTCCTGGTCGAGACCGAGCCGTTCAGCACCGTCAACGGACTGCTCACCGGGATCAAGAAGCTGCAGCGCCCGGCGTTGAAGAAGCACTACGGAGAGCGCCTGGAAGCGCTGTACGCCGAGATCGCCGACCGCGAAGGCAGTGAGCTGCGGGAGCTGCGGCAGCTCGGAGTTGACCGGCCGGTGGTGGAGACCGTGGCGCGCGCGGCGGAGGCGCTGCTCGGCGCGTCGGCGGCGGAACTGGGTCCGGACGCGCGCTTCAGCGACCTCGGCGGTGACTCGCTGTCGGCGCTGTCGTTCTCGAACCTGCTGCGCGACATCTTCGGCGTCGACGTTCCGGTCGACGTGGTGATCAGCCCGGCCAACGACCTGCGCGCGATCGCCCGGCACATCGAGGACGCGCGGCAGCCGGGTGTGAAGCGGCCGACGTTCGCCACCGTGCACGGCGCCGGGAGCACCGTCGTCCACGCCGCCGACCTCACGCTCGGCAAGTTCGTCGACGCCGAGACCCTGGCGTTGGCGAAGAACCTGCCGCGTGCCACCGGAACCGTGCGCACGGTCCTGCTGACCGGAGCCAACGGGTACCTCGGCCGCTTCCTCTGCCTGGAATGGCTGGAACGCCTTGCCGAAACCGGCGGCAAACTCGTCTGCCTCGTGCGCGGGCGCACCGCGGAAGCGGCGTACGCGCGGCTCGAGGAGGCGTTCGACACGGGCGACATCGCGCTGCTGCAGCACTTCCGTGAGCTGGCCGCCGGCCACCTGGAGGTGCTGGCGGGCGACATCGGCTCGGCCGACCTGGGCCTGGAGGAGCCGGTGTGGCAGCTGCTGGCCGACACCGTCGACCTCATCGTGCACCCGGCCGCGCTGGTCAACCACGTGCTGCCCTACGACCAGCTCTTCGGCCCCAACGTCGTGGGCACCGCGGAGCTGATCCGGCTCGCGATCACCGCGCGGCTCAAGCCGATCACCTACCTGTCGACGTTCGCCGTGGCCGCGCAGGCCGCGTCGGGCGACGAGGTGTCGGACATCCGCGAGACGAGTCCTTCGAAGACACTCGACGACAGCTACGCCAACGGTTACGGCACCAGCAAGTGGGCGGGGGAGGTGCTGCTGCGCGAGGCCAACGATGCGGTGGACCTGCCGGTGACCACGTTCCGCTCGGACCTGATCCTGGCGCACAGCCGTTACACCGGGCAGCTGAACGTGCCCGACATGTTCACGCGCCTGGTGCTGAGCCTGATCGTCACGGGCATCGCGCCGCGCTCGTTCTACAGTGGACCGGGGCCGGCGCACTTCGACGGGCTGCCCGTGGACTTCACCGCCGAGGCGATCACGGCGCTCGGCCTGGAGACCGAAGGCTACCGGACCTACAACGTGCTGAACTCGCACGAGGACGGCGTCTCGCTCGACACCTATGTGGACTGGCTGGTCGCCGCCGGCCACCGGATCAGCCGCGTCGAGGACTACCACACGTGGTTCCGCGCGCGGTGGTCGCCGCCGGGCGGAATCTCGCGAACGGGCGGCCCTGGTGGCCTGGCTGGCCGCGCTGCGCGACGCCGGCCCGGATCACGCGTACTGGGCGGTTCGAGACGGCGATCCGCGCGTTGCCGGAGAAGCAGAAGCAGTACTCGCTCCTGCCGCTGCTGCACGCCTACGCCGAGCCGGAGGAACCCGTTGCGGGGGCGCTGATTCCGGCGGATGGAGGTGGTGGGGCACTTCGTAGTCGCCGCGGACGTGCGATGCGGTCGCCCGCCACCAGCTCCACGAGATCTCGGTGCGCACCTACGACGCTCAGCTCACCGTGGGCGCTCCTCAGCCGCTGCCGGAACGCCGCCGAGCGTTCGTGATCGGCCGCAGCAGGTCGGGCAAACCCCAGGGTGTTGTGCCCGCGGGCGGTCTACCACCACGCCGTGGTGGCGGCACGGCGGTTCCCCGGGTCAGAGGTAGCCGTCGTAGTCCGGCTGAGCGGCCCAGAAATAGTCGGGGCCGAGCTCCTCGCCGAGGCGGGCCTTGATGCGCGAGTAGATCGCCACCGCCGAGGACCAGGGGCGGGAGCAGGCGAGGACGTCGACCAGCCCGTCGTCGTCGAAGCGCATCACGGACGCGATCGAGACGGGCTTGCCCTGGATGTCGCCGGTGAAGTAGCCGATGCGGCGGTCGCCGCGGTCCAGGCTGAGCTCGCTCCAGTCCCGGGCGCCGTAGACCGACGTCGCGTGGCCGAGGACGCGGCTCGCCAGCGGTTCGGGGGAGACGCTCTTGCGCAGGATCGGGCTGTGGAAGCTGAGTGCCGGGCTGTACTGGTGGTTGGGCTTGGCCGAGTACTCGCCGGTGTCCGGCGGGAGCCGCGGCACCGCCCAGGCCTCGGGCGGAACGTCGTCGAACGCGGCCTTCGCGCGGTTTCGCAACGTGGTGAACGGCTGCGTGGCGTTGAGGAAGCTCTTGACCGCGGTCAAGCGCCCGGATTCGTCGGTGGTGGCCAGGAGGATCTGCCGGATGGGCTCGCCCTCGACCTCGCCGGTGAGCATCAGGCCCTCGGCGCGCCTGCCGGTGAACCGTTCGGTGATCGCGGAGTGCTCGACCCCGGTCGTTTCCGCGGCGAGCAGGGTCGCGGCCTGCTCGCGGGACAGGCCCGGCCAGTCGGTGACCGCGCTGTCGAACACCGCGCCGGGCGCCCCGGCCGCCAGCAGATCCGCCGCGGTGAGGCCCGATTCGACCAGGCTCGTGAATGACGGTGGCATCGTCAGCTCTCGTCCACCAGTGCACGGAACTGCTCGACGACGCCGGCCCGCTCGTCGCGCGTCGCACCGGCCGGGGTGATGGTGAGCGTGGTGACGCCGGCTTCCCGGTACGCGGCGATGCGCTCGCGGACGTGGCTTTCGGGGCCGATCAACGAGATCGAGCGGAGCAGCTCTTCCGGGACCGCCGCTTCCGCTTCCTGCTTCTTGCCCGCGAGGTAGAGGTCCTGGATCTTCTCCGCCTCGGCCTCGAAGCCGTAGCGGCGGACGAGGTCGTTGTAGAAGTTGCGGCCCTTCGCGCCCATGCCGCCGATGTACAGCGCGAGCGTCGGGCGCATCGCGTCCAGCATCGGCTGCGGATCGTCGGTGACGCGGAAGACCGCCTGGGCCTCGATCTGCAGCGGAGGCAGGTCGTCGGCGCGCTTCGCAGCGCCGTCGGCCAGTGACTGGCCCCAGACGTCCTTCGCCTTCTCCGGCAGGAAGAAGAACGGCTGCCAGATGTCCGCGAGCTCCGCGGTCATGGCGACGTTCCGGGGCCCGATCGACGCGATCAGGATCGGGATCCGGCTGCGCACCGGCGTGTTGATCAGCTTGAGCGGCTTACCCAGGCCGGTGCCCTCGTCCTCGGGCAGCGGGATGCGGTAGTGCTTGCCCTGGTGCACGACGCGTTCGCGCCGCCAGACCTGGCGGCAGATCTCGACGACCTCGCGCGTGCGCCCGAGCGGCGCGGTGTAGGGGACGCCGTGGAACCCTTCGATCACCTGCGGGCCCGACGCGCCGAGGCCGAGGATGAACCGGCCGTCGCTCACGTGGTCCAGGCCCGCGGCGGTCATCGCGATCAGCGACGGCGTGCGCGTGTAGATCGGCAGGATCGCCGAGCCGATGCGGATGGTGCTCGTGAGCGCCGCGAGCGCGCCGAGCTGGCTCACCGCGTCGAACGTGTACACCTCGGCGACGTAGGCGATGTCCGCGCCGGCGCGTTCGTAGGCGACGACGTCGTCGGCCAGGTCGCGGAAGCTGCCTTTCGCGCTGTACTCGTTGTAGATGCCGACAAGCACGGTCCCGCCTGCTTTCCTTCTCCGGTGAAGTTGCTGCGTGCCCTCAGGGTTGCGCAATGCAACTCACTCGTCAACCGCCGGTGTGACCTGAGTTCGGTCGGTGCGGCTCCGGCGCCGTCGTCCCGTAGACTACACCTGACTGTGCAAAAGCCTAGCCAGAGCTCGGGCCTGTTTTCGAAGGAGCACGTGCATGAAGCCAGCCCTCAACCGGCGCGTCGCGGTGACCGGGATCGGTGTCGTGTCGCCGGCCGGCATCGGCGTGAAGGAGTTCTGGGACGGGCTGTCGCGTCCGGCCGCCGCGGCGAACGTGCGGCGGCTCAGCGGCTTCGACCCGCGGCGCTGGATGTCGCACAAGGCGGCGCGCACGGCGGACCTCGCGACGCAGATGGCGGTCGCGGCCGCCGACGAGGCGCTGGCGGACGCGGGGCTGCTGACCGGCGAGATCGAGCCGACGGTGGCGGTGCGCGATGCCGAACGCGCCGCCGTCTCGCTCGGCACGGGCATCGGCGGTGTGTCCACACTGGAGTCGCAGGCCGGGGTCCTGGCCGCGCACGGGGAACGCAAGGTCTCCCCGCACACGGTGCCCATGACGATGCCGAACGCCGGCGCCGCCGCGCTCAGCATCCGCTACGGCTTCCAGGGCAGTGCGTCGGTGATCACCACGGCCTGCGCGGCCGGCACCGATGCGATCGCCGCGGGTGCCAAGCTCATCGCCTCGGGCGGCGCCGACCTCGTGCTCGCGGGTGGCAGCGACTCCAGCCTCACGCCCGTGTGCGTGGCCGGGTTCACCAACATGCGCGCGCTGAGCCGCAGTGGGATCTCGCGTCCGTTCGATGTGGACAGAGACGGCCTCGCCGCGTCTGAGGCGGCCGGCATCCT
Organism: Amycolatopsis sp. NPDC047767; assembly: GCF_040704195.1. Lineage (NCBI taxonomy): Bacteria > Bacillati > Actinomycetota > Actinomycetes > Pseudonocardiales > Pseudonocardiaceae > Amycolatopsis > Amycolatopsis sp. NPDC047767. Next base: position 187,700 of record NZ_JBEYSJ010000015.1, on the reverse strand, counting down.
CGTGCTCGAACCGCTGGAGCTCGCCTTGGAGCGTGGCGCGAGCATCTACCTGACCATCGACGGCACCGCCTCGACCGCCGACGCCTACCACGTCACCGCGCCCGCCCCCGACGGTGCGGGCGCCGAGCGCTGCATGCGCATGGCGATCGAGGACGCCGGCTACACCTCGCAGGACATCACGCACATCAACGCCCACGGCACGTCGACCGCCCTCAACGACGCGGCCGAAGCGCGCGCCATCCGCCGCGTGTTCGGCGCCTCCCGGCCGCTGGTGACCAGCATCAAGGGCGCCACCGGACACTCGTTCGGCTCGGCCGGCGCGGTGGAGGCCGTCGCCGTCGCACTGACGATGGCGCACGAGCTGATCCCGCCGACGCTCGGACTGTCCACACAGGACCCCGCGCTGGACGTCGACGTGGCCCGGTCGCTGACGCCGTGGACGCCGGGCCCGGTGCTGTCCAACAGCTTCGGCTTCGGCGGGCACAACGGCAGCCTGGTGTTCTCGCCGCTCGCCTAACGCCCGGGCCGCCGGAAGGCCAGGACGCGCGCGGACGTGCTCTGCCGGACGTCGCCGTCCTGGTTCTCCGTCTTGTACGACATCAGCACGGTGGCGCGCGAGGGCCGCGACCGCGAGAAGGTGAGCTTGTCGATCTGCCCCTCGACGTGCAGCAGGTCGCCCGCGCGCGCCGCCGACGGCCAGGCCAGGTCGATGGCCGCCCCGACGATCCCCGTGGCGAGCGGCAGCGCGGAGGTGACCAGCAGGCGCATGGTGATCGCCGCCGTGTGCCAGCCGCTCGCGACGAGGCCGTCGAAGAACGTGCCGCGCGCGCCTTCGCCGTCGAGGTGGTAGAGCTGCGGGTCGAACGCCGTCGCGAAGGCGACGATCTGCTCTTCGGTCACGGCGTGGGTCACGGACCGGAACGGCATCCCTTCGTGCAGGTCGTCGGCCCACAGCCCGCCGTCGTTCACGGGCTTCGGAATGAGGTCGCTGTCCATCGTGGCGGTGTCCCTTCGCGTGCTGCGGCCGACGTTAGGCCGCGCCCGCCGGCCCGCGTATGACGGCGGTCGTGCGAGCGCCGAACGAAAGTCACACCCACTCGGGAGGACCACTGTGGCCAGTGAACACCCGACGCGGCCAACCGCACCTCGGGCTGACCGCGACGTGCGCGGCGGGTCAGCGGAAGACGGCCGCGTGTTCGGTGAGGTAGTCGTGCAGGGTGGTCGGGGTGCGGCCGGTGATGCGCCGGAACGCGTCGGTGTCGGTGTACTTCGTGTTGCCGCGCTCCAGCCCCTCGGCGACGGCGTAGCCGCACGCGGTGATGTGGCGCGACATGTCGGCCTTGAGCAGGCCCGCCTGCGGCGAGGCGGCCAGGTCGAGCAGCTCCTTCTCCCAGGCTTCGCGGCTGACCGGTTCGAAGTGGACCGGCCGGCCGAGCACGTCGCTGAACACCTTGGCGACCTGGTGGAAGTCGAAGAACTCCGGGCCGGGCAGGTAGTGCACCGGCGCGCCGGCGAACAGTTCCGGGTGCAGCAGGGCCGCGACGCAGAACTCGGCGGCGTCGAGCGCGTTCAGCCAGCTCACCGGCTTTTCCGCGAAGCAGTTGCGGATCACGCTCTCGTGGCGCACCGACTGCGTCGAGAACAACGGCAGGTCCTCGTGGAACACCGCGGCCATGCGCAGGATCGTCACGTCCAGCCCGGCCCACTGCAGCACTTCCTCCGACAGCCACTGGCCCCGGCCGAGGTGGCTCGGATGCGTACGCGTCGACGGGCCCATCGACATCACGACGGTCCGCGGGTTTCCGCCCGTTTCGCGCACCGCCTCCGCGTAGTTCGCCGCGGCCTGGACGATCCCGGCGTCGACCGGGTAGGTGAGGTACGCCTGCGCCACGCCGTCCAACGCCGGCACCAGCGTCCGGTAGTCGTTCAGATCGCCGACCACGACCTCGGCCCCGAGCGCGGCCACCCGCTCGGACCGCTCATCGTGCCCGCGGACCAAGGCCCGCACCGGAATCCCGCTCTCCAGCAACCGCCGCACCACGTGCGCGCCGGTGCCCCCGTGCCGCCCGGTCGCTCCGGTGACCAAGACCGTGTCCGAACTCATCCCTGTTCTCCGTTCCCGTCTCCCTTGCGGTGGGGGACTTTCACCACCGTCCCAGAGTGAGTTGGAAAAGACAACTCATTGTGGTGTCGGGGATATCGTGCCGTTGCGGAAAGGTCTGAGGTTGCCTTATCTCGCCGGCGACGGCGTGATCACGGTGTCCGGCAGGGGATCCGCGTAGAGCTGAGAAACCAGCGCAGCTCGCGCCGCGAGCACCCGTCGCTGGTTCACGTAGCCCTTGTCCGTGATCTCGCCTGAGTCCAGGTCCGCCGGGCGGGCCAGCACCAGCAGCCGCCGGACGCGGGAGGCCGAGCCGGCGGCGCGGTTGAGCTGTGCCAAGGCCGGGCCCAGGTGGTCGGCCAGCGCGGGGGAGTGCACGATCTCGCCGGCCGGGGATGGGACGGCGCCGAGCACCCGGGCGGTCTCGGCCGCGTTGAGCCACGCCAGGGCGCACACCTCGTCGCGGTCCTCGCCGGTGATCACGGCGTCCGCGAGGATCGGCGTGGCCGACAGGAGCGCGGTGCGGACGGCCTCGACTCGGACGAACGTGCCGGTGGAGAGCTTGAAGTCCTCCGCCAGCCGGCCGCGGTACACCAGGCCGGGGTCGGTCCCGCCGGCGAACGCGACGGCGTCGCCGGGGCAGTAGAACCCTTCGGCGTCGAACGCGGCCTCGCTGAGGTCCGGACGGTCCAGGTAACCCGGGGTCACGTGCGGGCCGCGGACGCGGATCTCGAAGGTGCCCGGCTCCGTCGGCACGAGCTTCACCGTCACCCCCGGCAGCGGAACGCCGATGCACCGCGGATCGGTGAACGGGTAGTGCGCGCTGGTGGAAGCGGGGGACGTTTCGGTGGTGCCCCACGAGCCGGTCACGGGCACGTCCCGGCCGGTGACCGCGCGGCCGAGGGCCTCCAGCCGGGTACGCAGAGCGGGCGGCAGGGCCGCGGCGGCGTTGAACGCGAGCCGCAGCCGTGCGAAGAACCGTTCTGCGAGCCGGCGGTCGGTTTCCAGGGCCGGCACCAGTTGCGCGTAGCCGGCGGGGACGTTGAACGCGATGGTCGGGGAGACGTCGCGCAGGTTGGCCAGGGTGCGGCCGAACAGGTCGGGCGCGGGACGGCCGTCGTCGAGGAACAGGGTGCCGCCGTTGGCCAGCACCAGGTTCACGTTGTGGTTGCCGCCGAACGTGTGGCTCCACGGCAGCCAGTCGAGCAGCACCGGCCGCTCCTCGGCGAGGAACGGCCACACCTGGCGCATCATCTGCTGATTGGCGCACAGCATGCCGTGCGTGGTCACGACTCCCTTCGGCGCGCCGGTCGAGCCCGAGGTGAACAGGATCTTCGCGACCGTCGAGCCGGTGACCGCCGCGTACGCCGCCTCCATCGCGGCCGACGGAACGGTGCCGCGCAATGACGTGAGCGAGTGCTCGGCCGGACCACCGCGAACGGAAATGACCACCGGGGCACCCAGCGCGGCAAGGGCGGGGCCGAACCGCTGAGCGTCCTCGGCGTAGACGGCACCGGGCCGCACCAGTTCGGAGATCGCCCGGATCCGCGCGTGATCCTTGCTCAGCAACGAATACGCCACGCTGACCGGCGCCACGGGGATGCCCGCGCCGAGCGCCCCGAGGGTCATCAGCAGGTGCCCGGTGGAGTTGCCCGAAAGGATCAGCAGCGGCCGCCGCGCCGACAGGCCGCGATCGAGCAGAGCCTGCCCGATCGCGGCCGTCGCCACGGCGGCCTCGCCGTAGGTGCACTGCGTCCACTCGCCGTCCGGTCCTCGTTCGGCCACGAGCGTTCGTGCGGGGTCGACCGCGGCCCAGTGGCGCAGGTGGCCGGCCACGGACGCGGGGTACGCCTCCAGCTGCCGGGCCGACTCGAGCAGCACGGTGCCGTCCGGCCGGTCGCGCCGCACGATGCGGGCGGGCGCGAACAGCGCGGCGGGGTTCGGCATGACGGCTCCTCCCGGCCCGTCAGACGTGGTGGTGGACGGCGCGCCGGAGCTCGCCGCTGCGCACGAGCGCGGCGACGGCTTCGATCTCGGTGTCGAGTGGCCGGTCGGCGGCCAGGAAATCGGAGTGCCCGCGCACGTACGTGTGCGCCGCGCGCGTCGCCCCGCCGAGCTGATCGACGCCGCTCAGGTCCGCCGCCTGGCACAGCGCGAGCAGGTGGATGGCGGTGACCTGGCTCGTCAGGTGCACGACGGTGTGCGCGTGGCGGGCGGCGATCGTGCCCATGCTGACCTTGTCCTGGTTGTGCGCCTCGGTCGAGCGGGAGAACGAGCTCATCGGCGTCGTCAGGTGCAGGGCCTCGGCCGTGAGCGCGGACGCGGCGATCTGCGCGCCCTTGAACCCGTGGTGCAGGCCCGCCTCCGGGTCGTCCGGCGCGGTCGGCACGACCAGGTTCGGGGTCAGCCGGTAGCTGAACTTCTCGTCGACGAGGATGGCCAGCTGCCGGTCGAGCAGGTCGGCGATGCCGGCCGCCGCGGTGGACACCGCCTGGGTCGCCTGGGCGACGTGGCCGCCGTAGAAGTTGCCGCTGTAGTGCACGGTGTCGGTGTCCGCGTCGAAGAGCGGATTGTCGTTGGACGAGTTGATCTCGGTGGTCAGCCAGTCCTCGGCCCAGGTGAGGGTGTCGCGCAGCACGCCGATCACGTGCGGGGCGCAGCGGATCGAGTACGGGTCCTGGATGCGGCGTTCGAGCTCGAGGTACCGGCGTTCGTCGCTGGAGCCCGGACCGACGAGGTCGACGTCGCTGACCACGGCGGGCGAGCCGGCCAGCATCCGGTACACGCTCGCGGCGCTCCCCAGCTGGCCCGGGTGCGGTTTGTGCTCGTGCGGGAACGCGGTGAACTGGTCCCGGCTGCCGCGGCGGACCTCTGTGGACAGTGCGGTGCACAGCTCCGCGGCCCACGCCAGCTCGGCCGCCTCGGCGATCGCCAGCGCGGCGTAGCCCGCCATGAACGAGGTCCCGTTCACGAGGGCGAGCCCTTCTTTGGCCCGCAAGGAAACGGAGGCGAGCCCGGCGGCCCGGAGGGCGTCTGCCGCGTCGAGCGCCCGGCCCTGGCGGCACAGCGTGCCCTCGCCGGTCAGCGCGGCCGCGAGGTAGCTCAGCGGCGCGAGGTCACCACTGGCCCCGACGGACCCGCGTTCGGGGATCACCGGCAGCAGATCGTGCTGCAGCAGGGAAAGGATCAGCTCCACCGGCTCCAGCCGGATGCCCGAGGTGCCGCGGGCGGCGCTGTTCGCGCGGATCAGCATGGTGGCGCGCACGACCTCGTCGGGCGCGGCGGCGCCGGTGCCGACGCGCAGGAACCGCAGCAGGTTCTCCTGCAGCGCCGCGGCTTTGTCCGCGCTGACCTGCCGGCCGCTGCTGTCGCCGAAGCCGGTCGTGACGCCGTAGATCGGGATGCCGGAGGCGACGATGCGGTCCTTCGACTCCTGCGACGCGGTCATCCGCTCGGCCGCCGCGGCCGACAGGGTGACCCGCTGCCGGCCGGGCCGGGTCGCGACGCGCCGCACGGCGGCCAGCGACAGGTTGCGCCCGTCGAGCTCGATCGTCGGGTCGGCGGCGGGCCGCGCCACGCCGGTCGCCCGCTCGTCGGTGGTCGTCATCCGGGGGTACCTCCGATTCCCCACTGGTCGCGAGGGACCCCGGTGAGGGTCACCCACGTCACGTCGCGTTTTTCGGGGCCGAACGCCCGGACCACGGCCTCGGTGAGCTCTTCGATCAAGGCCTTGCGGGTGTCGGCGGTGAGCTGGTCCTCGTAGAGGCTGACCTGGATCAGGGGCACGACGGTTCCTTCTCTCGATGGGCGGTGAAGTCCTGTCCGCTCAGCGCGGCGCCCAGGTTCGCGCAGACCAGTTCGACCTGCGCGTCGGTCAGTGCGGGGTGGCAGGGGAGGTTGAGGTGCTCGCCGAACCACAGCCGTTCCGCGACGGGGCACTCGCCTTCGCGGTGGCCGCGCAGCCGCCACTCGGGCAGCAGGTGCACCGGGTGGTACCGCAGCTGCGCGGGGGTGCCGGTGCGGTCCAGGGCGTCGAGCACCCGGTCGCGCCGGCCCTCGCCCGGGACGAGCGCGGTGTAGAGGTGGTACGGGTGCACCGACCCGGCCGCGGCGGTCAGCGGCACCGCGCCGAAGCGGCGGCAGACGTCGTCGAGCTCCGCCGCGATGGCGCGCCGGCGGGCGACGAACTCGGGCAAGCGGCCGAGCTGCACCAGCCCGACCGCGCAGGCGACCTCGGACAGCGCGGCGTTCGTTCCGCTGCCGCGCAGCGCCGTGCAGTCCTCCTCGTACGCGTAGGCGGAGTACGCCATCCACGGCAGCGCCGCCGGTGCCTCGCGCAGCACGGCCGGGGTGAAGGACCCGTCGACCGCGTTGGAACGGATGCGGTCGATCCGCCGCGCCAGCTCGGCCGACGGCGTGCACACCATGCCGCCTTCGCCGAGGGTGGTGATGTTCTTGGACGCCTGGAAGCTGAAGCACGACAGGTCGGCGAGCGAGCCGGGACGGCGGCCGCGGTACTCGGCGCCGAGCGCGTGCGCGCAGTCCTCCACCACGAGGGCGCCGTGCGCCGCCGCGATCGCGGCGATCCGGTCCATGTCGGCGGGGTTGCCGCCGTAGTGGACGAGGATCACGGCCTTGGTGCGCTCGTTCACCAGCGTTTCCAGCACGTCCGGGTCCATGTTGAGGCTGTCCGGTGCCACGTCGCAGAACCGCACCGTCGCGCCCGTGGCGAGCAGCGGCTGCGCGGTGGCGTGGTAGGTCTGCGGCGTCACCACGACCTCGTCGCCCGCCCGCAGGTCCAGCAGGCGGATCGCGAACTCCAGCGCCACGGTCCCGCTGGTCACCGTCAGGGCGTGCGCGGCGCCGACGTGCCGCGCGAAGGCGTGCTCGAACTCTTCGCGCACCGGCCCCATCGACAGCGGTGCGTCGGAGCGGAGCACTTCGATGACGGCGGCGGCTTCCTCCTCGCCGAGCAGGCTGCCCCGGCTCGGGTGGACGTTCAGCACGCGGTCGGCCGCTGTCTGGCTCACGACCGGGCGGCGTCCCGGGCACCGGCCAGTTCGGGTTCGGGCCCGGCGCCGTCCGGGGCGGGCGGGGCGTCGAGGCCGAGCTGCTTCACGAGCACCTTCTTGTCCACCTTGCCCAGCCCGCTCTTCGGGAACGCCTCGACGGTCACGACCCGGTCCGGGAACTTGTACGACGCCAGCCCGCGGTCGCGCAGGTAGCGCCGCAGCTCGCCGAGCGTGGGCGGGGTGCCGTCCGGGATGAGCACCGCGCAGGTGCGCTCGCCCAGGACCTCGTCGGCCATCGGCACCACGGCGGCCTGCTCGATCCGGTCGTGGCTGGTCAGGTGCCCTTCGAGCTCGGCGGCGGAGACCTTGTCGCCGCCGCGGACGATGACGTCCTTCGCGCGGCCCGCGACCACGACGTGGCCGGATTCGGTGACCCGCACGAGATCGCCGGTCCGGTAGAAGCCGTCCTCGGTGAACGCGCCCGCGTTGTGCTGCTCGGCGCGGTAGTAGCCGCGCAGCGTGTACGGACCGCGGGTGAGCAGTTCGCCCGCCTCGCCGGCGGGGACCTCGTTGCCTTCGAGGTCGACCACGCGCAGCTCGTCGTGCTTCGAGATCGGCAGTCCCTGCGTGGAGAGCACGGTTTCCGGCGAGTCCGTGCGGCGCGTGAGGCACAGCAGGCCCTCGGACATGCCGAACACCTGCTGCAGGCGCGCGGTGAGGACCGGTTCGATCTCCTCGGCGAGCGTGCGGTGCAGCACCGCGCTGCCGACCTGCACCAGCTCCAGCGACGCGAGACTGTCACGGTGCTCCGGCGCGGCGCCGACCCAGGAGTGCGCGATGGTCGGCACGATCGACGTCGTGGTGACGCCGTGGCGGGCGATCAGCGGGAAGCACACCTGCGGGTCGGGCACGGTGCTCAGCACGATCGCCGCGCCGTTCGCGAGCGCGCCCACGACGCCGGGGCAGCCCCAGGTGAAGTTGAAGGCGATCGGCAGCGTGGCGAGGTAGCGGGTTTCCGCGGTGTACTCGCAGATCTCCGCGGCCGTGCGCGCTTGGTAGACGTAGTCGTCGTGAGTGCGCGGGATCAGCTTCGGCAGCGCCGTGGTCCCGCCGGAAAGCAGGAAGAAGGCGACGTCCGAGGCGTCCGGCCCCGGCGTGTCCGGAGCCGAGGGTGCTTCGGGCAGCGGGGAGAAATCGCCCGGGTCGCCGACCACGAACACGTGCCGCAGCGATTCGTGCTTGGCCTGCAAGGCCTTCGCGAGACCGCGGTGGTCGTACCCGAGGAACCGCTCGATCGTGACGTAGGCGGCCGCGCCGGTGAGGCCGCAGATGTGGTCCAGCTCGGCCATGCGGTGGTTGGGCAGCGTGAAGACCGGGAGCACGCCGAGGCGGAAGAACGCGAACGAGACCGCCACGTGCTCGGCGATGTTGGGCAGCTGGAGCACGACGCGGTCGCCCGCGCTGAGGCCGGCGGCGGAGAAGCCGCCGGCGAGGCGGTCGACCCAGCCGTCGAGCTCGGCGTAGGTGAAAGACCGGTCGCCGTCGAGCAGGGCGACGTTGTCCGGGGTCCGCGCGGCTTCGGCGCGGAGCAGGGCGCCCAGCGTCTCACCGGCCCAGGTCCCGGCGGAGTGGTAGCGCTCGGCGGTGTCGGGGGGCCAGGGGACGAATCCGTCGATCATGGCTGTAGGTCACCTTCGTCCTGAGTCGGCTGACGTGGAATCTGGTCTACCAACCGGGTTTTGGCACATTCCCTAGATCTGCGTGGTTAGCGTCGCCTTGCGGCACGGGGAAAGCCCGGGCGGAGAGGAGCATCTGCCATGACCGTCGACGAGGCCTCGGCGCGCGAGCTGCCGGTCTTCGAGATCTTCGACCAGGACTTCAAGACCGATCCGTTCCCCTGGTACCGCACGCTGCGCGAGGCGGCGCCGGCGCATCGCGTGCGGATGACGCTGGGTGCGAATGTGTGGCTCGTCACAGGGTACGAGCTGGCGAAGGCGGTGCTCGCCGACGAGCGGTTCTCCAAGGAGACCGTGCACGCCGAGGACTCGTGGCGGGAGCTGGCGCTGGTGCCGGAGGATCCGGACGCGCTGGTGAACCGGATGCTGCTGATGACCGACCCGCCCGACCACGAACGCCTGCGCCGCCTGGTTTCCCGCGCGTTCACCTCACGGTCGATGGTGGAGATGCGCCCGCGCATCATGGAGGTCGCCGACGAGCTGGTCGCGAACTTCGCCGGCCGCGGCAGCGCCGACCTCATCCGCGAGTTCGCCTTCCCGTTGCCCGCGCGGATCATCTGCGACCTGCTCGGCGTGCCCGACGACCACCGCGCCCGCTTCGAGGAGTATCTGCGGCTGCTGTGCCTGGCCGAGCCCGAGGACATGGAACGGATGCCCGCGGTGTTCGCGGACCTCACGGCCGAGCTGGCCGAACTCGTCGAGCGCAAGCGCGCCGAGCCCGACGGGCACCTGTTGTCCGCGCTCGTCGGGATCCGCGACGGCAGCGATCGCCTCTCCGACCGCGAACTGGTCTCCATGGCCTTTCAGCTCATGTACGGGGCGCAGGACACCACGGTCAACCTGATCGGCAACGGGTTGCTGGCCCTGCTGGAACATCCCGCCGCGATGGCGCAGCTGCGGGCGGACTCGGAGCTGGTTCCCCAGGCGGTGGAGGAGATCCTGCGTTTCGATCCGCCGGTGGAGACCGCCACTCCGCGTTACGCGCTGGAACCGATGGAGATCGGCGGGATGCGCGTGCGCAAGGGCGAGGTCGTGCTCGTGTCGCTCGCGAGCGCGCTGCGTGACCCCGCGCAGTTCGAGAACCCCGAAGTGTTCGACGTCCACCGCGAGGTGCGGGGTCAGCTGGCCTTCGGCCACGGCATCCACTACTGCCTGGGCGCCGTGATGGCCCGCGTGAAGGGCGAGGTCGCGCTGCGGGCCCTGCTGGGTGGTGTCGACGATCTGCGGCTCGACGAGGAGACCCCGCTGGTCCGCAACTTCGGCTTCATCATGCGGGGCCTGCGTTCGCTGCCGGTGCGCTTCACGCCGCGCCAGGGTTGAGCCGACGGTGGCCCGGCCCGTGGAGTTCCACAGGTCGGGCCACCGTCCTCAAAGGATGGTCACAGACCGAGGCTCACCCCGCCGGACGCTTCGAAGCGTTGCCCGGTGACCCAGCGGCCACCCGGGCTCGCCAGGTACGAGATCACGTCCGCCACCTCACCCGGCGTGCCGACGCGCTTGAGCGCGCTGGACGCGGCCATCGCCTTGCGGCCGGCCGGGTCCTTCATGGCGGGGTTGATGTCGGTGTCGGTGAAGCCCGGGGCGACCGAGTTGACGGTTATGCCACGCGGGCCCAGCTCGACGGCGAGGTCGACGGTGAACGTCTCCAGCGCCGCCTTCGTCATGGTGTACGCGGAGATCATCGGCATGGCCACCCGGGTCGCCGCGGTGGTGACGTTGACGATCCGGCCGCCGTCGCGCAGGCGGGACAGTGCACTTTGGACGAGGAAGAACGGCGCCTTCGCGTTGACGGCGAACAGCCGGTCCCAGTCGGCCTCCGTGAGCTCCCGCACGCCGTGGGGCACGGTGATGCCGGCGTTGTTGACCAGGATGTCCACCGGCGCCGGCCCCGCTGTGCCGAGCAGCGCCGCGACAGCCTCGTCGTAGCCGCGCCACAGCTCGTCGAGCGCGCTCAGCCGGCCGAACTCGGCCCGCAGCGGAAAGGCCCGGCCACCGGCGTCCTGGATCTGTTTCACGGTCAGCCGGGCGGCCTCGTCGTCCTGTCCGTAGTGGACAGCGACGACGACGCCGTCCGCGGCGAGCCGCGCGGCGACGGCGCGGCCGATGCCACGGCCGGCTCCGGTGACGAGGGCGAGGCGATCGGTCGGGTCTGGCACGGGAGTCCTCCGGGTTGTCGGTCAGGCGGGCTGGGTGGCGCGGGCTCCGGCGGCGACGACCTGCTCCAGCGCCGCCAGCGTCCGCGCCCGTACGCGCTCCATCTGGGCGGGCGCGAAGCACACGGGGGTGTAGGGCAGGTCGATGGCGAAGACGCCGTCGATCGCGGTGACGCACGCGAACAGCGGACCCATGCCGAACTGGGGGAAGTAGTCCTCGCGTCCGGGGATGATCATGGCGTCGTGCAGGCGCAGCCCCGGCGGGGACGGGGGACCGTCGATGCGGCCCATGTTCGACACGAACAGCGTGGTGTCCATCAGCTCCGGGTGCTCGCCGAGGTGGCCCAGCAACGCGGTCTCGACGGCCCAGCCGCCGTCGGCCGTCGCGTCGCGCAGGTGGCCGATCACCTGCCGGGCCAGGCGGCTGATGCCGTCCAGGTCGAGGTCCCCGGCCACGTCGAGCACGTCGGGGAAGGGTGAGACGTAGGACAGCATCACGTCGGCCGGCACCGGGGGTTCGACGCGCGAGCGCAGGTCGACCGAAGACAAGCACCCGAGCGCGCGGGTTTCGCCGCCGCCGAGCGCGTCGTGCGTGGCGAGCAGCAGGGCCGCGGCCACGACGCCGTGCACGGTCGTGTCCAGTGAGCGCGCGCCGGCTGCGAGGTCGGCGGTCTGCTCGGGCGACAGCGTCACGCGGGTGTTGTGCACGGGCTGCTGTCCCGGCGGGGGCGCGTCGGCGCCGGCCGCGTGGTAGGGCACCAGCGGGACCGGCCGGGTCCGCGCGCGCTCCAGGCGCTGTGTCAGCAACGCCTGCACGGTCTCCTCGGGGACTTCAGGCAGCTGTGACGAAACTGTGGCGGGCCACTCCTTCGCCGCGGGCGGCGCGGGCTGTCCGGCGAGGACGGCGGCGTAGTGCTGCCAGAGGGTGGTGAACAGGCTCAGCGCGCTCTTGGCGTCGGTCGCCACGTGGTCGACGCTCAGGCCGACGGTCGCGGCCGCACCGTCCACCGCGGCGAACAGCCGGGCGACCGGGGCGCCGACGGGCAGCGCCCACGAGGCCACGGCCGTGAGCACGTCGTCGTCGGATTGCAGCTCGACGACGACGGGCCGCTCGGCCAGGGATTCGAGCGCGTAGCCGTCGCCGTGCGGCACGATCCGGCTGGCCACCGTGGGGTGCTGGTCGAGGATCCGGGACCAGGCCGAATTCAGGACGGCCAGGTCGAGCACACCCTCGACGCCGACGGTGAGGACCGCGCGGCTGCGTTCCTCGACGTGCATCACCTCGAGCGGGCAGAGCAGGCGGACGGAGTCGAGCATCGGGGCTCCTCGGGTTCGGAGTGGACGGTCGGATTACCGGCCCGTGCGCCGGAGATGCGCTTCCAGTGCTTCAGCGATCCGGGCGATCGGCCCGGAGTCGGTCAACGCGTAGTGCGAGCAGGCCAGCGGCACCTCTTCGAAGACGCCGCCCGCGAACGGGCGCCAGGCCGCGGCCCGGTCGGCGGGACCGCCCGCCACCTCGGGCTCGTCGGCGCCGACCTCGGTGGCGCTGACGAACAGCACGTCGCCACGCAGCCGGTCCGGCACGAGCGCGGGGGCGATCCGTAGGTTGTTGCGCACGACCTTCGCCACGGCGATGGCCTCGTCCCGGGTGAGCGTGCCGGGCACCGCGTCGGGGTCCCGGTGCGACGAGTCGAGCAGGGCCAGCGACTCGTCGACCGTGGCCGGCGCGGGCACGTCGAGGCCGGCCAGGCGCAGCACGAGCGCGGCGGCCTGCGCTTCGACCGCTTGACCGTCCAGCGCGCCGACGTCGGGTTGAGGTGTGTCGAGCATGGCCAGCAGTGCGACCTCCTCGCCGGCGTCTTCCAGCGCCGTGGCCAGGCGGTGGGCAACCGCGCCGCCGAACGACCAGCCGAGCAGGTGGTACGGCCCGTGCGGCTGCAGCTCCCGGATCCGCTCCAGCGCGTCGCGCAGCACCTCGCCGGCGTCCGCCGCGGCGGCCCGGGTGCCGTCGAGGCCGAGGGCCTGCAGCCCGTAGACGGGCCGGCGCGGGTCGAGGTTCGGCAGCAGCCCCGCGTAGCGCCAGGCGACGCCGCTCACGGGGTGCACGCAGAACAGCGGCGGCAGGTCTCCGCCTTCGCGCATCGGCAGAACCGGCGCGAAGGCCTCCTGTCCGACGGCGCCGCCGCGCCCGGTGCGGTCGAGCAGCCCGGCGATCGTGGGCGTGGCGAGCAGGGCGGCGGCCGGCACGTCGAGGACACCGGCGTTGCGCATCCGGCCGCCGAGCAGCACCGCCCGCATCGAGTCGCCGCCGAGGTCGAAGAAGTTGTCGTCGAGCCCGATCCCGTCGACGCCGAGCACGGCCTCCCACTCGGCCGTCACCGCTCGTTCCAGGTCGGTGCCGGGCGGCACGTGGGGCACGGGCAGCGCCGGCCGTGGGGTGCGCCGCGACGCGGTGTCGCGGACGTTTTCGCGCGGTTCCGGGTTTGTGGTGCCGAGCGCGCGGACGGCGGGTGAGTCGATCCAGTGCCGGTCCCGGGCGAAGGCGTAGCCGGGGAGGTCGGGCAGCGCGGCGCGCGACACGGGTTCGTCCGGCACGGCACCGATGTCGACCGCGGCACCGGCGGACCACAGGCGGGCCAGGGCTTCCGTCCGCACGCGCGCGTCGGGTCCGGTGGCTCGCGCGTGACGCATGGTCGGCACGGTGGCGCGAGCCGGACGGCCGTCGCCGACGGCCGCGGCCAGCCGGGAGAGGACGTCACCCGGGCCGATCTCCACCAGCACCGGGTCGGTGCCGGCGCGCAGGGTCTCCACGCCGTCGGCGAAGCGGACTGTGCGGCGGGTGTGCGCGACCCAGTGCTCGACCGAGGTGGCTTGCTCGGCGGTGACCCAGGTGCCGGTTACGTTGGTGACGTAGGGAATCCGGGGCGGCCGCAGCGCGACGCCGCGGAAGGCCGCAGCCAGGTCGTCCAGCACCGGGTCCAGCACGGCGGAGTGCGCGGCGGCGGGCAGGCGCATGCGGCGGTGGGTGACGCCGTCGGCGACGAGCCGTTCGACGAGCGCGTCCACGGCGTCGGCGGGCCCGGCCACCGTGCACGAAGCCGGCGAGTTCACGGCGGTCAAGGAAAGCCGCTCGTCCAGCAGCGGTGCGGTGTCCTGTTCGGACAGTGCCACGCTTACCGTCGCCCCGCCCGCCGAGATCATCAGGCGGACGCGCGTGGCCAGCAGCGGCAGCATCTCTTCGAGGGTCATCACGCCGGACAGGCACGCGGCGACGTACTCGCCGAGGGAGTGCCCCAGCAGCGCACTCGGCCGGACCCCGCTCGCCATCAGGGAGGCCGCGAGGGCGTATTCGACGACGGCGAGCGCGAGGAACGACTCCACGCTGAACGGGTCGGCCTCGTCGTGCAGGGTCGTGCGGATGTCGTGGCCCAGCACCGGCTGCAGGATCGCGGCGCACCGGTCGACGGCTTCGCGGTACGCGCGATCCTCGCGGTACAGCTCGGCGCCCATGCCGACGTACTGCGTGCCGCCGCCGGGCAGCAGGAAGGCGACCTCCGGCGGTTCCTCGCCGACCGGCCGGGCGGTTTCCGGGACCACCGCGGCGGTGAGGGCCGTGGCGGCGTCCGCTGCGGTCCTCGCGGCGACAGCCCAGCGGTGGGCGCCCGAACGACGCGCACGCAGGGCGCGGGCCACCTCGGCCACGGACAGCTCGGGGTGCGTCTCGAAGTGCCGGCCGAGCCGCCGGAGCTGGCCTTCGAGCCCGTCACGGGTGCGCCCCGACACCGGCAGCACCGTCCACTCGTCCGACGGCGGCGCCGGGCGTTCCGCGCGTGGCGGCGCCTCCTCGAGAATGACGTGGGCGTTGGTCCCGCCGACGCCGAACGCGCTCACCGCGGCGCGCCGGGGGCCGTCGCTCTTCCACGGCTCCGGCTCGGTCGGGACGCGGAACGGTGTGCTCGCGAAGTCGATGAGCGGGTTGGGCGCGGCGTGGTGCAGCGTCGGCGGGATGGTCTCGTTTTCCAGCGCCAGCACGGTTTTCACGAGCCCGCCGATCCCGGCCGCGGCCCCGAGGTGGCCGATGTTGCTCTTCACCGAGCCGAGCGCGCAGTACTGGCTGCGGTCGGTGGTCTCGCGGAAGGCTTCGGTGAGGGCCGCGACCTCGATCGGGTCGCCGAGGCGCGTCGCGGTGCCGTGGGCCTCGACGTAGGTGACGGTGTCGGCTTCGATACCCGCCGCGACCTGCGCGGCCACGATGACCTCGGACTGCCCGGCCGGGCTCGGGGCGGAAAACCCGACCTTGCGGCGGCCGTCGTTGTTGATCGCCGAGCCGCGGAGGACGGCGCGGATCCGGTCGCCGTCGGCCAGCGCGTCGGCCAGCCGCCGCAGGACGAGCACGCCGGCGCCGTCGCCCGCTGCGGTCCCGGCCGCGTCCGCGGAGAACGGGCGGCAGAACCCGTCGGGGGAGTACGGGCCGTCGGGCACGTGGCGGTATCCGCGCAGCGCCTGCGGGTCGATCGAGACGGCGCCGACCACGGCGATGTCGCACGCGTAGGCGGCCAGGGCCTCGCCGGCGGTGTGCACCGCGACGAGTGCGGTCGAGCACGCGGTGTTCAGCGAGACGCTCGGGCCGGTCAGCGCCAGGTCGTAGGACAGGCGCGTGGCGAGCGTGCCGAGGGAGTTCGCCGTGGCCGCGTGCGCGAGGCCCACCGAGTTCGGCTCGCCGGCGAAGCGCGGGTGGACGTTGTCGGCGTAGTAGCGGCTGTCGCCGGCTCCCGCGTAGACGCCGACGACGTGGTCGCCGTGGCCGTCGGCGTACCCCGCGTCCTCCAGCGCGTGGTAGGCGGTCTCCAGCAGGACCCGTTGCTGGGGGTCGATCAGCTCGGCCTCGGCCGGGCCGTAGCCGAAGAACGCGGCGTCGAAACGGTCGTGATCGGGAAGGATCGCGGCCTTGCGCACGAGTTCCGGGTCGGCGAGATCGGCCGGGTCGCCGCCCGCGTCGAGGAACTCCTGTTCGCTGATGTCGCGGACGCCGTGGCGGCCCTCGCTCAGCAGCGCCCAGAACTCCTCCAGCGTGTCCGCGCCCGGGAAGCGCGCCGCCATCCCGATCACAGCCACCAGCTCGGCCGTCTCGTCCTCATTCGGCATGCGACGTCTTCCCCTTCCGGTTGCGATGGGAGCGCGCTTCGCGGCGGCGCAGGGCCTGTTCGCGGGCGCGGCCGAGCGGGCCGCCGGGCTTCGCGGTGCCGCGATCGCTGTCGGGCGCTGCGAAGTCGGAGCGGGTCACCAGGTGCGCGGCGAGGGCGCGGGCGCTGGGATGGGCGAACAGGTCGACCACCGTGAGCGCGCTGCCCAGCGCCTCGTTCAGCTCGGCCTGGGCCCGCACCAGCATCAGCGAGTGGCCGCCGAGGTCGAAGAAGTTGTCCGCGGCGCCGGCTTTGTCGCGGCCCAGCACCTTCCGCCAGACCGTGAGCACGGCTTCTTCCAACGCGTTTACGCGATCCCCGGTGTCAGCGTCCGAAGTGGACTCGCTGGTCGAGGTGCCCGCGGCCCGCAGGACCGCACCGTGCTCGGCGATGCCGCCGGATGCGTGGGTCGCCGCCGCGACGGCGGTCTCGTGCAGCACACCGAGGTCGGCACCGTCGTCCAGCTCGACGCGCGCGGCGAGCCGGTACCGCGCCCGGGCGGGACCGTCGACGAGGCGGCGGATCCCGTCGGCCCGGCGGTCGGCGCCGATGAGCACCGCCGGCTCGGCGAGGCCGCGGGCGAGGTCGAACGAGCGCAGTGCGGTCTCGACGTCCAGCGCCCGGTAGCCGCGCGTCTCGCCGAGGGCGGCCAGCTCGTCGCCCTCGCTCATGCCGGTGTCGCGCCAGGTGCTCCACGCGAGCGACTGGGCATCGAGGCCGCGGGCGCGCTGCTCGACGGCCAGTGCGTCGAGGAAGGCGCACGCCGCTGCGTAGGGCGCGCTGAACGCGGCGCCGAAGGTGCCGTTGACCGACGAGAACGACACGAACGACCGCACCGGGTGCCGCCGGGTGAGTCCGTCGAGGACGGTCGCGCCGTCGACCTTGGCCGCGATCGCCGCCCGCCAGGTCACGGGGTCGAGGTCGGTCGCGGGCCGCCGGTCGATCGTCCCGGCGAGGTGGAGGATGCCGGTGAGCGAAGCCGACCACGCTTCCGACGCGGCTTCCACCGCGCTTTCCACTGCCGTCGGATCAGTGACATCTGCAGCGGCGTAACGGACTTCGCCGAGCTTGCGCAGGGTCTCGATATCGGCGTCTGCCGTCCGCCCGATGAGGAGCAATCGGACGCCGGGTTCAGCCGTGAGCAGGTGTTCCGCCACGCGGGCACCGACTCCGCCGAGCCCACCGGTGACGAGGACGAAACCGTCCCGATAGGACGGAGCGGTCACCGACGAAGGCACCGGCACCGGGACCAACCGGCGGACCAGGCGTTCGCCGCCCTGCCGGCGGACCTCCGCGTCGGCCGGGGCGACGGCGAGCTCCTCGGCGATCAACTCAGCCGCGTCCACTCCGCCCGGGACGGCGATCGTGCCCGCGGTGAGACCGGGCCGCTCGTCGCGCAACGAGGGCAGGAGCCCGGTCAACAACGCATGTTCCGGGGAGCCGTCGGTCACCACCCGCAGGTCGACCTCGTAGTCCGACCGCGCCAGCACCCTGAACAGCGCCAGCACCGACGCCTCACCGCAGGCGTCCCACGGACCGAGGTGCACGATGCGCTCGGGCCGGCGCCCGTCGGCGGCGAGCCGGTCGACCAGCGCCCCGAGGTCGCCGGAGTCCGCGACGCGAGCCGTGTACCGCGCGGCATCCGTGCGCGAGTAGGCCGGGCCGGCGGAAACCGTCGTGGCGAGGCCGCCGTCAGCGCGTACGCGGGCGGAGATCAGCTCGGCGAGCCTCGTACCTCGAGCACCCGCGGTGACGATCAGCACCGACGCGCCGACGGACGTGCGTGGGCGGCGCACCGGTGTCCACTGAGGACGGAGGAACCAGTGCGGCACGGTCGCCGCCGTGCCGGCCAGCACCTCGGCGTCACGCACCGCCTGCGCGAACTCGCCGGCCTCGAACCGCTTGCGCAGCTGGGTCCGCTGGATCTTGCCGATCTCGGTCTTCGGAATCGCCGCCGCCTCGACGGGCAGCACGAACGCGGGTGCCACCCCGGCCTCTCGCGCCACCTTGCCGCGGATCGCCCGCAGCGCGGCCGCCGCGGCCTCACCCGTGTCGTGGCCGGGGGCGAGGTGCACGAACAGGGCGAGCTGGTCGGTGCCCGCCGCGGCGTCGGCGCGCACGGCGACCGCGGCGGTGAAGGAGCGCACCACCACGGGCAGCTCTTCCACACACGCCTCGATCTCGTGGCTGAAGTGGTTGACGCCGTTGACGATGATGACGTCCTTGACCCGACCGGTGATGTACAGCTCGCCCTCGCGCAGGAACGCGAGGTCCCCGGTGTCGAACCAGCCGTCGGCAGTGAACGAGTCGGCGTTGGCGCCCGGGTTGTCGTGGTAGCCCGAGGTCACCGACGTGCCGCGGACCTGCAGCCGCCCGACCTCGCCTTCGGGCCGCAGCCGCAGCTCGTCGTCGACCACGCGCATCGCGAAACCCGGGTACGGCCGCCCGCAGCTGACGAACGTCTCGTCACCGCCAGGCGGTGCTTCGGCGGCGAGGACGGTGTCGGTGACCACCGAGCACGTCTCCGACATGCCCCAGCCCGGGTGCAGCACGTCGGGCCGGAGCCCGAACGGCGCCAGCGCCCGCAGGAAGCGGCGGTTCGTCGCGCCGACCACGACCTCGCCGGCGTTCATGATCAGGTGCACGGGGGACAGGTCCCAGCCGCGCCCGGCCAGCCGGTCCGCCTGCTCCACGACGAGGCCGAACGCGAAGTTCGGCGCCCAGGTGACGCTCGCGCGCCAGCGGTCCGCCAGCTCCCACCAGCGCAGCGGGTCTTCGAGGATCCAGCCGGTGGGCGCGTGCACCTGGCGGGCGCCGAGGTAGACGTCGCGCAGGTGGAACATCACCACGCCGGTGACGTGGTCGAGCGGGATCCAGTTCAGCGAGACGTCGTGCTCGGTCAGGGAGTTGGTGACGGTCGCGGCGACGGCCCGGCTCAGCACGTTGCCGTGCGTCAGCCGCACGGCCTTGGGCAGCCCCGTGCTGCCGGAGGTGAGCAGCATGAGCAGCAGCTCGTCCGGGTCCGCGCGGTGCCAGTCCTCGGCGGGGTCGCCCGTGCGCAGGTCGTCGACGGTCGCGATGCGGGGATCCGGCCAGTCGCGCCGTTCGCCGAACGCGCGCAGCCCCTCGGCTTTCGCCGCCGACGTGACGATGATCGGCCGGCCCAGCATGCGCCAGATGCCGTCGAGCTTGTTCGACGCCGCGGAGTCGGTGGCGTAGGTGCCGGGCACGGTGAGCGGCACGACCGTGACGCCGGCGGCGATCGCGCCCCACAGCGCGGCCACGAAGTCCTCGGTGTCCTCGCACTGCAGCACGATCTTGTCGCCCGGGCGCAGGCCGAGCGCCCGCAGGCCGCCGAGGACGTGGTTGGCCTCTTCGATCACCGACGCGTAGGTGCGGCGGGTCTCCGAGCCGTCGGCACGCACGTGCACGATCTCGGCGTGCTCGCCGCGGGTGGCCGCCCGGCGCAGCGCGTCGCCCCAGCCGTCGACCTCCGCGGCGGGCAGCGCCGGGCCTTCCGACAGCGACAGCTTGTCGCTGGTGACGCTCGGCGCGGCGGGCGATTCCTCCACTGCGGCGCGGACCCGGGTCGCCAAGGGGAGAGCTTCGAGCTCTTCGGGAATCTCGTCGCGGGTGACGGTGGCGGCACGCACGCCGGGCACCGCCGCGAGGGCGGTGCGCCAGGCGTCGGCGGCGACCTCGTCGACGATCGGCAACCGGTTCAGGGCGGCGACGTCCAGGTGCCCGTCCGCGGTGCGTGGCAACGCGGTCACGGCCGTCACCCGCGTTTGGTCACCGAGCAGCCGGCGTACATCGTCGTCCGCGCCGGGGCGGGCTGGAACGACCCAGACGCCGACTTCGGTCACGGCCACGTCCGCGACGGCGGACAACGCGCGCAGGCGGGCTTCGAGATCCGTGCCGGGCGCTTCGGGCTCTGGCGTCCGGGCTGCGAGCAGGTCTTCCGGGACCAGACTGTCGATGCGGGCGCCCGGCTCGGCGGCGGCCCGCGCCAGGACGGCGACCAGCCCTTCGGCCAGCAGCCGCGCCGTGCCGGGGTCGAAGAGGTCACAGGCGAACTCGACGTGACAGGTCAGGCCGGCGGGTTCGTCGGCCTCGTCGGTGTGCTCGGTGACGTCGAAGAACAGGTCGAACTTCGCGGTGCCGGTCGCGCTGGGGCGCAGTGGCACCGGCGGCCCGCCGAGCGACACGGTGGCCGCCGCGTTGTTCTGCAGCGCGAGCATCACCGTGAACAGCGGGTGGCGGCCCGGCACGCGCGGCGGGTTGAGCAGCTCCACCACCTGTTCGAACGGCAGATCCTCGTGCGCCCACGCCGCCCGGTCACTCGCCTGGAGGCGGGCCAGCAACTCGGCGACGGCCGGGCACCCCGAGGTGTCGGTGCGCAGGACGACGGTGTTGGTCACCAGGCCCACCACCTCGTCGAGAGCCGGGTCGTGCCGCCCGGCGACCGGGGTGCCGATCGCGAGGTCCTCGCCGGCGCCGAGGCCGGTGAGCAACGCGGCGAGCCCCGCGTGCAGCACCGTGAACAGGCTGACGTCGTGGGCCCGCGCCAGCTGCCGCAACGCTTCGTGCGCCGCCGCGTCCACGGTGAGGTCCACGGCGCCGCCGCGGCCGGTCGGGCGAGCCGGGCGGGGCCGGTTGACGGGCAGCGCGGGTTCGTCGGGCAGCCCGGCCAGTGTGGCGCGCCAGAACTCCTCGTCGCGCGCCGCCGCGCCGCCGCCCGCCGGGTCGAGGCGATCTTGCTGCCACAGCACGAAATCGGCGTACTGGACCGGCAACGGGGGCAGCTCCGGCCCGCGGCCCGCGGCGCGTGCGGCGTAGGCCGTGGTGAGGTCCTGCGCCAGCGGCCGCAGCGACCAGCCGTCGGCGACGATGTGGTGCAGCAGCAGGACCAGGGTGCGCGCACCGCCGGCCGGTCCGTACAGGCCGGCGCGGAACCCCGGCTCCTGCGTGAGGTCGAGGTGCTGGCGTGAGGCCGCGGCGACGTGCGCGCTGATCTCTTCGGCGGGGCAGTCGACGACCTGCAACGCGACGGGCCCGCGCTCGCGGATCTCCTGGTAGGGCACGCCGGAGTCGGCCGGGAACACCGTGCGCAGGCTCTCGTGGCGGGCGGCGACGTCGCCGAGCGCGGCTCGGAGCGCGTCCACGTCCACCTGCTTCGTGAGCGGCAGGACGAGCGGGATGTGGTAGGTCGCGCCACCGTCGAGCTGGTTCAGGAACCACAGGCCGCGCTGGGCCGGCGACAGCGGCGGCCGCGCCGGGCGGGCGACCGGGCGCAGCGGCGCGCGCGTGGGCGGGGCGGTGTCCAGGCGGGTGGCGAGACCGGCGGCGGTCCGGGTGTCGAACACGTCCGCGACGCCGATCTCCACGCCGAACTGCGCACGGATCTCGGTTGCGGCGCGGGCGGCGGTGAGCGAGTGGCCGCCGGCGGCGAAGAAGTCGTCGTCCGGCCCGAGCCGTTCGGCCCCGAGCACCTTGGCGAGGATCTCGGTGAGCGCGCGTTCCCGTGGGTTCCCGGGTTCGCGTACAGCGGCCGCGGACGTCCGGCGGGCCGCCTCGGCCCGCAGCGCGGCCAGGTCGACCTTTCCGTTGACCGTCAACGGAATCTGCGGCACGACGTGGAACAGCGAGGGCACCAGGTACGCCGGGAGTTTCGCGGCGAGCAGCGCGCGCAGCTCGTCGGCGGACACCTGCTGCCGGCTCTGCACCACCGCGACGAGCTGCTGGTCCTCGGCGAACACCACCGACTCCGCGACGGCCGGGTGCTCGGCCAGGCACGCCTGCACCTCACCGGGCTCGACGCGGTAGCCGCGCAGCTGGATCTGGGCGTCGGCGCGGCCGAGGTAGCGCAGCGAGCCGTCCTCGGTGTACGCGGCGAGGTCGCCGCTGCGGAACAGCGTCCCGTCGCCGAACGGCGAGGGCACGAACCGCTCGGCCGTCAGCTCCGGGCGGCCCAGGTAACCACCGGCCACGCCCGCGCCGCCGACGTGGATCTCGCCGACCGCGCCCACCGGCAGCAGCCGGCGGCCGGTGTGGCGGTCGAGCAGGAACAGTTTCGTCGTCGGGATCGGGCCACCGATCACGCTCGCGCCGGACGAGAGATCCTCGGCGGTGACCGGGTGGATGCTGGCGTGCACGGTGGTTTCGGTGATGCCGTACATGTTCACCAGCCGCACGCGCGGGTGCGCTTCGGCGAACCCGGCCAGCAGCCGCGGCTGCAGCGCTTCGCCGCCGAAGATCACACAGCGCAGGTCCGGCAGCTCGGCACCGATCCGCACGAGGCGCGTGAAGGCGCTCGGCGTCTGGTTCAGCACGGTCACCCGCTCGCGGCGCAGCAGGTCGAGGAACAGCTGGGGGTCGCGGGTCTGCTCGGGCGACACCATCACCACGCGGCCGCCGTGCACCAGGCCGCAGAACAGCTCCCACACCGAGAAGTCGAACGCGTAGGAGTGGAACATCGTCCACACGTCCGCGGGCCCGAAGTCGAACGGGAACGCGTCGTTGTCCACGAGCCGCGCCAGGTTGCGGTGGGTGAGGACGACGCCCTTGGGCGTGCCGGTGGTGCCGGAGGTGTAGATGCAGTACGCGGGGGAGTCGAGCGGAACCTCGGGCAGCACCACGTCGGTGGTCGGCTGCGCCAGGAGGTCACGCAGGGCGAGCAGCTGCCCGTCGAAACGCTCGGCGCCGTCGGACACCGCGATCCGCACCTGCGAGTCGGCGAGGATGAATTCCTTGCGCGCCACCGGGATCGCCGGGTCGATCGGCAGGTACGCGGCGCCGGCCAGCAGGGTGCCGAGCATCGCGCGGACCTGGTCGGCGCCCCGGTCGACGAGCAGCGCGACGAGCTCACCGCGCCGCACGCCGTGGGCGAGCAGGCCGCGTGCGATGGTCTCGGCGTCGGCCAGCAGCTCGGCGTAGGTGAGGGCGGTCTCGCCGTCGGTGACGGCGATGGCGTCCGGTCGCGCGCGGCGGATCAGTTCGTGGACCGGGGTTTCCGCATAGGAGGCGTCGCCGGGGTTCCAGGTGACGAGCTGCGTGTGCCGCTCGGCCTCGGTCAGCGGGTCGGGGGCGCTGACGGGCTGCTCGGGCCGCTCGGCGAGCTGGGTGAGGATCGTTTCGAAGTGCGTGGCCATGGTGGCCATGCGCTCTTCGGTGAAGCGCAGTCCGTTGTAGACCAGCCGATCCTGCTCCAGGCGCAGGTCCCGCTCGAACAACGCGGTGTCCTCGCCGACGCGCCGGGCCAGCTCGTCGAGCGGAGCACGGCTGTGCTCGCGGGCGTGGGCGGTGTCGGCCGCCGTCGCCGCGACGAGGTCCGTGAAGCTCAGCCGCGCCTCGGGTCGAAGCCGGATGGGCAGAATCTTGCCGTCCACAGAGGACACACCGAGCGTCAGGTCCTCCTGGCCGGTGTACCACAGCAGCAGCGCGGCGAACGCGGCCAGTGCCACGTCGTCGCGCTCGGCGCCCAGCCGTTCGGCCGCCTGGTCCAGTGCTGCGGGGAACCGCACCGGAACAGACTGCTCCTGGTACTCGTCGGTGGTGTTTCCGCCCAGCCGCAACGGTTCGGCCGGCGGCCGGAGCACCGCCGCCCGGGCGGCGAGGTCGCGTTCGCGGAGCCCGGTGGCGAGGTCGTCGTAGACCGGCCCGACGGGATCCAGCTCGCCGACCGTCGTGGTGGGTTCGGCCGACGCGAGCGTGGCCAGCAGGCGGGCGAAGCCGCGCCCGTGGGCCCGGGCCGTCGGCTCGTCGTAGCGCAGGGCGTTGGCCTCGACCTCCAGCCCGGTGAGCGCCCCGTCCTCGGCCAGACCGGCGACGAACGCGATGTCGTCGACGGGGCCCGGCGAGAGGTCCACGACCGGACTGGTCCCGCCGGGCAGCCGGAGCACGGTGCGGTAGCTCTTGATGTTGACCTGCGTGGTCGTGAGCTCCGACTCCGCGGTCACGAGCCCGAGGTCGCGGCGGATGTCCTCGATGCGGTAGCGGCCGTGCCGGCGCAGGTCCCGCATCGCCTCGCGCAACCGGGCCACGAGCTCGCCGACGGAGTCGCCGGCTGCCACCCGGAGCCGCAACGGCAGCACGTTGACGGTGGTCGAGGGCAGCCGTGCGGCCGTGCCGGTCCGCAGGGCCAGCGGGAGTGCGAGGACCACGTCGGTGACCCCGGTCAGCCGGTGCTGGTACGCCGCCGCGCCCGCGATCACGAGGTCCGCGGTCGTGGCCTGCAGTTGTTCGGCGAGCGAGGTGAGCGACGGCAGCTCGTCGACCGTCGCTTTGAGCGGCGCACCGCGCGCGGGCTCGGGCCGCGTGCCGGACAGGCTTACCGGCGCCGGGATCCCGGCCAGGGCTTCGAGCCAGTAGGCGCGGTCGGCCGCGGGCCGCTCGGAGTCGAGGTAGCGGTCCTGTTCGTCGAGGTACGCGCCCAGCTCGCCGAACCTGTGCTCGCCGGGTGTGGTGTCCGTGCGCAGGGCCTCGTAGATCTCCTCGATCCGGCGCAGTACCAAGGAAAACCCGTAGCCGTCGAGCAGCACGTGGTGGCAGCGGTGGAACCACACGGCACCGCCCGGCCAGGTGAACAGCACCTCCCGCACCAGCTCAGCGTTCGTGGGCCGGGCGAGATCGGCGCGCATCCGGTTCAACGCAACCGTTTCCGGATCCGGCTGCGTGGCGAGGTCGACGACCTCCACCCGCGGCGCCACCCCGGTCCGGCGCTGGACGGGGACCTCACCCTCGGCGGTCACGGTGACCGCGAGCCCCCACACCTCGCCCAGGGCCTGCTCGACCGCGCGGGCGAACCGCTCCGGCGCGGTGCCCGCGGGCAGCCGCACGTACTGCCCGGTGGTGAAGACGGGGTTGGTGGTGTCGCGCTGCTGCGCGAACCAGATCCCGGCTTGCGGTGCGGTGAGCGGACACGACTCGGCAGCACGGTCGGGCATGGGCTTACCTTCCACGTTTCGTCGGGATGCGGGGACCCAGCGGGTGGCGGCCGTGCGTCAGCTCGCGGTCGTGACCCCGGACTCCCGCACGATCTCCCACCACTGCTCGGGGGTGGGCCGTTCCAGGAAGTCGACCAGCGAGGCGCGGACGCCCGCGGCGCGCCACGACCCGACGAGCCGGTTGAGCGTCACGGAGTCGAGGCCGAGCTCGAAGAGGTTGTCGTCTGGGAGGAGTTCCTCGTCCTCCAGGCCGGCCGCCCAGGTGAGGGCGGCCAGGAGTTCGTCGAACGTCTCGGGGACGCGAGCGGGATCGGGACTCATGGCTCCACGCTAGTTTCGAAGACCTTGGGGATTTCCTCAGAATTGCGCGGCCGTTGCTTCGGCTGCGACGAGGCGACCGGGCGCGGCGAACGGCAGTGGCGTGCGATCGGCGGCGCCGAGCACGACGTCCGCCAGCAGGTCGCCGATTCCGGCCGCGTGCTTGAACCCGTAGCCGTTGCAGCCGCCCGCGAGCACGATCCGCGGGTCCTCCGGCGCGGCGCCGAGCACGAACTGGCCGTCGGCGGTCGTCGTGATCCCGCAGTTGAGGACCTTCGACGGGAAGCGCTCCACACCGGGGACGGCGGTCGGCAGCACCTCGCCGAGCCGGTCCCACACCGCGCTCGTGAGGGCGAGGTCGCCGTTCACCGGGTCGTACGGCGCCGGCTCGGGCCCCGGTTCGAGGCCCAGTTTGACGTGGCGGGGATCGCCGTCACCCTGGCCCCACAGCACGGTGTCCGCGTCGATCTCGCGCATGAAGACGGGGAAGCGCTCGCGGCTGAACAGCGCCGGGTCGCCGCGCGGCGCGAACCACGTCATCGGCAGGTGGACCGAGCGCAACCCCAGATCCGGCGCGAACCCGGGCAGCCAGCACCCGGGCGTGAGCACGACCTGGTCGGCCACGAGATCACGCAACGCGGTGCGCACCCGCACGCCGCCCGGTTCGGGTTCGACGCCGAGCACCCGCGTTCCGCTCACCACCGTCGCGCCGTGGTGCTCCGCTTGCGCGATCGCGGCCCGCACGGACTCCTCGGCCCGCAGCACTCCCGCAGACGGCTCCCACACGCCCACGTGCCCGTCGGGAATCCCGGCGTGGCCTGGAAAACGGCGCATGAGCTCGCCGGGCACGAGCACCTCGACCTCGACGCCGTGGGCCTGCGCCGACGCGAGGGTCGCCCCCGCCTGGCGTCCGTCGCGCGGGCCGATCAGCAGCCCGCCGGTGTCCTCGACCAGCCGGGTGCCCGTCGCGCGTTCGAGCTCCCGCCACAGCTCGAGCGAGCGGCGGGCCGTCGGCACCAGCGCCTCGTTCTCCAGGCAGGTCTCGCGGAACATCCGCGCCCCGCCGTGGGACGAGCCGCGCGCGTGGGCAATGTCGAACTGCTCGACCCCCACGGCCCGCACGCCGCGGGCGGCGAGCCGCCACAGCGTCATGGCGCCCCAGATCCCGAGGCCGACCACCACCACCTCGGGGCGGCCGAGGTCGGGCGAGCGATTGTCGGGCATGTCCGGTACCTCCTGCTCGGGGAAGCGCGGGTCAGGCGGACGGGGCGAGCTCGCCGGCGAACTGCGGCGCGATCTTCCCGGCGAACTCGGCGACGGCCCACCGGGCCTGGGCGAGCGGCGTGACTCCGGTGTTGAGGTGCAAGCTCACGGTCACGTCGTCACCGATCAGGGCACGCACGCGTTCGAGCTGCTCGGTGACCTCGCCGGCGGTGCCGATCAGGACCTTGTCCTGCTCCCACGACTTGCGCAGGTCGGCGGAGGCGACCTTGTCGACGAGCTTCTCGTAACCGGGGTACTGCGCGGTCGCGGCGCCGCGCCAGCTTTCGACGGCCCCGCTCATCTTGGCCAGGTAGTTCGCTTCGCCCTCTTCGGCCGCTTCCCACGCGCGGGCGCGATCTTCGTCGAGGTAGCACGTGTACTTGACCTGGATCCGCGGCGTGCGGTCCGGGTGGTTCGCGGCGAACGCCTCGCGGTACGCGGCGAGCATGTCGGCGAACTGCGCGCCGCTGGTGATCGTCGGCACGACCTGCAGGTTGTGGCCTTCGCGGCCGGCGGCGGCGCACGAGTCGGCGCTGGACGCCGAGGCCACGAACAGCGGTGGGTGCGGCCGCTGGAGCGGACGCGGGGTGAGCGTCACCGGCCCGAAGCGGTGGAACTCGCCGTCGAAGACCGCGTCGGTCTCGGTCCAGAGCGCCACGAACGCGCGCAGCGCCTCGCTGAAGCGGGCGCGGCTCTCTTCGATCGACACCCCGAACGCCGAGAACTCGTGCGGCAGGAACGCCCGCCCCGCCCCGACGTCGAGCCGGCCGCCGGTCAGCTGGTCCAGCATGGCGAGCCGGCCGGCCAGCTTGATCGGGTGGTCGAACGCCGGGATGACCGCGCCGGTGGTGATGCGCAGCCGTTCGGTGCGCGCGGCGATGGCCGAGAGCAGGACCACGGGGTCGGGGCTGAATCCGCCGTAGGGGCCGAGGTGGTGTTCCACGACCTGGACGTGCTCGTAGCCCAGGCGGTCGGCGTCGGCGGCCAGTGTCAGGCAGTCTTCGTAGTAGGCGCGTGGTGCCTTGTCCTGCTCGTCGAGGACGGGGAAGAAGGTCAGGCCGAAATCCATGGGCTCCCCAAAGGATCGAAGGTGCGAACGGTGTCGTCGGTCGGCGCGGCCAGCGTAGGCGCGCGAGGACTGGGGAGTTCCCTAGAGAACCGCTGGTAGACAGGAGTCGCCGGCCGAGACCCCGGTTCTCGTTTTCCTTCCACAGCTTCGAAAGGACGCCAGCGTGTCGAATCGGATGAGCACCGAAGTGCCCGAGATCTGGGTCAGCGACGAGCGCGTCAACAGCACGCTCACCACGATCAACGCCCGCGCCGCAGAACACGACCGGGCCCTGTTCGACCAGGTGCGCGACTCGCTGGCGGTCGCGGTTCCTCCCGAGGCGGGCACGCTGATGTACCAGCTCGTGCGCGCGACCGGTGCCACCAACGTGGTCGAGCTGGGGATGTCGCTCGGTCTGTCCACTGTGTACCTCGCCGCCGCGGTGCGCGACAACGGCGACGGCGGCCGCGTCTACACGACCGAGATCGACGAGGAGAAGATCAAGCAGGGCCGGGCTTCGCTGGAGCAGGCCGGCGTCGCCGAGCACGTCGAGGTGCTGGAGGGCGACGCGCTGAAGACGCTGGAATCGGTGCCCGACGGCATCCAGTTCGTGCTGCTCGACGGGTGGAACGAGAGCTACCTGCAGGTGCTGAACATCCTGCAGCCCAAGCTCGCGCCGAGCTCCCTCGTACTCGCCGACGACGTCAACCTCTTCGGCGAGGGGTGCCAGGACTACCTGGAGCACGTGCGCAACCCCGCCAACGGCTACCTCTCGGTCAACTTCCCGATGGGCGAGGGGCTCGAGCTGAGCATGCGCCTGGGCTGAGTCCTCGTTCCCGGCCACCGGCAGGAGTCCCCGGCCGCCCGGTTTCCGCGTGGCCGGGGACTTTCCCACCGCGGGCGATCCCCCGAAAGGAACCAAGACGATGACGGACCTGCGTGCCGCCGTGCTGAGTGGTGCGTCCCCCGAAGACCTGCTGAGCGCGCCGCTCCCGGCGACCTACCGCGCCGCGCACCTGCGCGCCGAGGACGTCGACATGTTCTCCGGCGCCGAAGACCGCGACGTGCGCAAGTCGGTGGCCGTGGGCCCGGTGCCGCT
Organism: Amycolatopsis sp. NPDC047767; assembly: GCF_040704195.1. Lineage (NCBI taxonomy): Bacteria > Bacillati > Actinomycetota > Actinomycetes > Pseudonocardiales > Pseudonocardiaceae > Amycolatopsis > Amycolatopsis sp. NPDC047767. Next base: position 158,842 of record NZ_JBEYSJ010000015.1, on the reverse strand, counting down.
GCCCGAGATCGCGCCGGACGAGGTCCTGATCGCGGTGATGGCCGCCGCGGTCAACTACAACTCCGTGTGGTCGGCCACCTTCCTGCCGATGCCGACCTTCCGTTTCCTGGAGAAGTACGCTCGCCAGGGCGGCTGGGCCACCCGGCACGACCAGCCCTTCCACGTGATCGGCTCCGACTGCTCGGGTGTCATCGTGCGCGTCGGCTCGGGCGTGCGCCGGTGGCAGGTCGGCGACCACGTCGTGATCCACCCGGTGCACGTCGACGACCAGGGCGCCGCCGCCCACGACGACGCGATGATGGACGACCAGCAGCGCGCGTGGGGCTACGAAACGAACTTCGGCGCCTTCGGCGAGTACGCCGTGGCGCGCGCCAGCATGCTGGTACCCAAGCCCACCCACCTCACGTGGGAGGAGTCCGCGGCGAACACCTTGTGCGCCACCACTTCCTACCGCATGCTCGTCGGCTCGCACGGCGCCCGCATGAAGCAGGGTGACGTCGTGCTCGTGTGGGGCGCGGCCGGTGGCCTCGGAACCTACGCCGTGCAGCTGGTGAAAAACGGCGGCGGCATCCCGGTCGCCGTCGTCAGCTCAGCCGCGAAGGCCGAAGCGGTCCGCAGACTGGGCTGCGACCACGTCATCGACCGCACCGAACTGGGCCTCACCGGCGATCCGTCGGGCGACCCCGACGCCGTCCGCGCCATCGGCAAACGCCTCGGGGCCCGCATCCGCGAGCTCGCCGGCCGCGATCCCGACATCGTCTTCGAGCACACCGGCCGCGCCACCTTCGCGCTGTCCGTCTTCGTCGTCCGCCGCGGCGGCGTCGTCGTCACCTGTGGCTCCAGCTCGGGCTACGAGCACCTCTACGACAACCGCTACCTGTGGATGAAGCTGAACCGCGTCATCGGCAGCCACGGCGGCAACCTGCAGGAAGCCACCGAAACCACCCGCCTGATCTCCTCCGGCGCGATCGTCCCGGCCATGTCGGCGGTCTACCCGTTCGACGAGGTGGCCGAGGCCATGCGCCTGGTGCAGTTGAACGAACACGTCGGCAAGGTCGTCGTCCTGTGCCAAGCCCCCTCGCGCGGCCTCGGCATCACCGACCCCGCCCTGCGCGCCCGGCTCGGCGAGGACCGGATGGCGCCGCTGGCCTGACCGCGCCGGCCGAACGGGACGCGATCCGGCCACGCCCCGGCCATCGGTGACAGGATGGCCAGGTGGACGTGCGCAGCAGGAACAACGTGACCGTGACCGGCCGGGAGGACCGGCCCACGGTGCTGCTCGCGCACGGGTTCGGGTGCGACCAGAACCTGTGGCGGCTCGTCGTGCCGGCGCTGGCCGAGCGGTTTCGCGTGGTGCTGTTCGACTATGTCGGCTCGGGCAAGTCGGATCTGGCGGCGTGGTCGGAGCCGCGGTATTCGCGGCTGGAGGGGTACGCGCAGGACGTGCTCGACATCTGCGCGGAGCTCGAGCTGCGCGACGTCGTGCTGGTCGGGCACTCGGTGAGCGCGATGGTCGCGGTGCTGGCCGCCAACCGCGAGCCGGAGCGGTTCGCGAAGCTGGTGCTGCTGACGCCGTCGCCGCGGTACCTCGACGACGGGGACTACCGCGGCGGGTTCAGCCGCGCCGACATCGACGAGCTGCTCGACTCGCTCGACGCGAACTACCTCGGCTGGTCGGGCGCGATGGCGCCGGTGATCATGGGCAACCCGGAGCGGCCCGAGCTCGGTGAGGAGCTCAGGGACAGCTTCTGCCGCACCGACCCGGCGATCGCGCGGGTCTTCGCGAAGGCGACGTTCCTGTCCGACAACCGCGTCGACCTGCCGAAGGTCACCGTGCCGACCGCGGTGCTGCAGTGCGCCCAGGACGCCATCGCGCCACCCGAGGTCGGGCGCTACGTCCACGACCGGATCGACGGCAGCGTGCTGGTGACGCTCGACGCGACCGGCCACTGCCCGCAGCTGAGCGCGCCGGAGGCGACCGCGGCCGCGATCACGGCGTTCGCGGCCGGCTGATGATGGGCGAGACCGGCGGCGGGTCGGCCGGTGAACACCCCGAGGCGCTGGCCGCGTCCTTCTCCGCGCTGCTGGAGGACAGTGTCGAGGACCTCTACGAGCACGCGCCGTGCGGCTACCTGTCCACGTTGATGGACGGCACGATCGCCAAGATCAACACCACGCTGCTCGGCTGGCTCGGCTACCGGCGCGAGGAGCTCGTCGGGCGGCGCCGGTTCGCCGACCTGCTCACCGTGGGTGGCCGGCTGTACCACGAAACGCACTTCGCGCCGTCGCTGCGCATGCACGGCGAGCTCGGCGGGATCGCCCTGGAGCTCAAGGGCGCCGACGGGTCGCGGCTGCCGGTGCTGGTCACGTCCACCGTGAAGACCGGGCTGGGCGGCGAGGGCCAGCTGATCCGCACCACCGTCTTCGACGCGCGCGACCGCCGTGCCTACGAGCAGGAGCTGCTGCGGGCCCGCCAGGAGGCCGAGCACGAGCGCGACCGCGTGCAACGCCTGGCCACCACGCTGCAACGCACCCTGCTGCCCCCGGCCCTGCCGGCCGTGCCCGGAATGGACGTCGCCGCGTACTACCACCCCGCCTCGCCCGACGAGGTCGGCGGCGACTTCTACGACCTGTTCCCGCTGACGGGCGACACGTGGGCGTTTTTCCTCGGCGACGTGTCGGGCAAAGGCGCCGAGGCCGCCGCGGTCACCTCGCTGGCCCGCTACACCCTGCGCGCGGCCGCGGTCTACGAGCCGGATCCGGTCATGGTGCTCGGCAACCTCAACACGGTGCTCAACCACGAGTACCACGGCACCGACCCGCGGTACTGCACCGTCGTCCACGGGCTGCTCGTGCCCGACACCGCCGGCGCCACCGTCACCCTGGCCGGGGGCGGGCACCCGCCCGCGCTGCTGATCCGCCGCGACGGCGCGGCCGAGCTGGTCGACACGCCCGGTGGGCAGCTGGTCGGCGCGCTGCCCGACGCGCGGTTCGTCTCCGTCGAGCGCCACCTCGGACCCGGGGACACCCTGGTGCTCTACTCCGACGGCCTGACCGAGGCCCGCACCCAGGGCCGCGTCCGCTACAGCGAGGAGCAGCTGCGCGACTTCGCCTCGACCCTCGCGCCGGCCACCGCGACGACGGTGGTGGCCGCGATCTCCGGCCTGCTCGCCGGGTTCGCCGCCGGCGTCGACGACGACGCCGCGCTGCTCGCCCTGAGCATTCCGCACCCGGGAGACGAGGAGCCGTGACCATCGAGTTCGCCGCCACCACCCACGACACCGCCTCGGGCCCCTTGCTCGAGCTCAGCGGAGAGCTCGACGCCGCCACCGCGCCCGACGCCCTCGAAGCGATCCGGCTCCTGGCCCCGGCCGCCGGCCAGCAGCTGCTCGTCGACCTGAGCGGCCTGGTGTTCTGCGATTCCAGCGGCGTCTCGGCCCTGATCGCGGCCCGCAACGTCGCCCTCGCGGCCGGCGCGGCGATCGCGCTGGCCGCGGTGCCCGGCCACCTGGCCCGCACGCTCGGCCTCATCGGGCTGGCCGAGCTTTTCAAGACCTACCCCACCACCGAGGACGCCCGGAACGCTTGGGCGGCAAGCGCTTCCGACCAGTGACCGGGCGGCACGCCGCCCCGGCGCCCTCGGCCGCCTCGCCCGTGGCTGTGCGGCCCGGCGGCGGGCGGACGAGTATCGGGGAATGCCGGCATCAGATCCGAACCCAGGACAAGACCCCCGCTCGTTCGCGGGGGAGACGACCATCAGCCTGCGCCGCGCCGGTTCCGCCGTGGTGCTGACCGCACAGGGCGAGTTCGACGCGGTGACGACCCCGCGGCTGCGGACCTCGATCCGCGAAGCGGTCGAAGCCGGCCCCGAGGTGCTGGTCATCGACCTCACCGCCGTAGAGTTCTTCGGCTCGGGTGCGATCGCGGCCCTGGTCGACGCGCACCTGAAGGCCGCGGAGCAGACCAGCCTGCGCCTGGCGGTCGAGCACTACCTCGGCCGCACTCTGAAGCTGGTGGGCCTCGACCAGCAGCTCGCGACGTACGCCTCGGTGGAGGAGGCTCTGGCGGCCGGGTGAGCATCCGGTGCTTGGGAGTGCCGCGGGCGGGTACCCCGAGCCCATGACGTCCAGGCCAACCCGATCAGGAAAGCGCGAGGTGGCGCACATGGCTCCGGCCGGCGATCTCGGCGCGACCGTCACTCCCGAGCTGCGGGTGACGTCACCGGCACGGACCGGCGACGTGACCAAGGTGCGCCACAAGCTCACCCGCTGGATCGCGGCGCAGGAGCCGCCGGTCGACCTCGTGGGCGACATCGCGCTGGCCGCCTACGAGGCCCTGATCAACACCGCCGAGCACGCCTACCCGGCCGGCGCCGCCGGCGACGTCGAGCTGTGCGCCCAGCACCAGCCCGGCCTGATCCGCGTCACCGTCACCGATTTCGGCCGCTGGGAACGTCCGCCGGCCGCCCCCGACCCGACGCGCGGCCGCGGGCTGGCCCTCATCCGGATCCTGTCCGACGACGCCACGATCGTCCGCACCGGCGCCGGCACCACCGTGACCATGACCTGGCGCCTGCACCCCGACGGGGCCTAGCCCGCCGCGGCACTCACGGCCGGGTTTCGCCGCACCGGCGACAGGAAACCCCGCCCCCGAGACGATGGTGAGAGGCAGGCCGGTGGAGCCCGAGTATCGAGAAGCCCTGGTGTTGCGGCACTACGTGAACGCCGTGGCCGAGCAGGTCGGCGTCGAGGCCGGCGCGGCGTTGTGCGAGAGCGGGCCCCGGCCCAGCGCGTACATCGCGCTCGCCGACTCCAGCGCGGCCTGGCCCGAGCGGTTGCTGATGCTGCTGTGGAACGGTGAAGAAGGCTGGCGGCTCGCACTGGAGCCCGAGGGTGGTGAGGAGCCGGTGGTCGTCGCCGCGTGGCCGCACCCGGTGCGCCCGGCACCCGCGCGGGTGGCTCGCCGGCTGCGCGACGCGCTGCGGAACTCGGCGGAGGTCGTGGATTCGCTGTAGCTGCTGCCCTCCGGACTGCAACGAGCCCGGCGTGGCCTCTGGGGCAAGCACGCCGGGCTTGTTGGTCCGCGTCGGGGGTCAGTTCTTGTTGGTGCCCGGGGTGAGGACCTTGTCGATGACGAAGACGGTCGCGTTCTTCGTCGGGATGTTGCCGCAGAGGATCTTGGCGCCGTTGACGGTCATGGTGTCGCCAGTGCCTTCGATCTTGAGCGGGCCGCCCGCGGTGTTGAGCGAGGTGACGGTGCCGGCAGCGGCGAGGCCCTTGGCGTCGTAGCGCTTGCCGACGACGTGGTACTGCAGGATCGGGGCGAGCTGGTCGGGGTTCTGGGCCAGCTCGTTGAACTTCGCGTCGCCGAGGGCGTTGAACGCCGGGTCGGCGGGGGCGAAGACGGTGATGGCCTGCTGGCTGTTGAGCGTGTCGACCAGGTTGGTGGCCTTGACCGCGGCGACCAGCTTGGTCAGCAGCGGGTTCGTCGACGCGGCGCTGGCCACGGGCTGCGGGCCCATGGAGTCGAGCGAGCCGGGGGAGTTGCCCTGCGGCAGCTGCGAACAGGCCGGGCCGAAGACGTCGGCGTTGGTCGTCATGCCGTTCGAGACACCGGAGTCGGCGCTGGACATCGGGGCCGACGAGGCCGGGGCCGGGGCGCTGCTGCTCGACGAGCCGCTGTCGGTGCCGCAGGCGGCGAGTGCGAAGGCGGCGACAGCGGTGACGCCGATTCCGGCGATACGAAGGGATTTCACGGTAAAGCTCCATTCACAGTGGACAGATGAACCAGGACCGGCCCAGTGGTTCGCCGGGGTGTTTCTCGTGAGGGATTCGACGCCGGTCCAGAAAAGGATTGGTGGTGCGGGAAACTCTTTCGAGTGAGCCGCTCACGTCGCGATGAACGTGGTGGAGTGCCAGCCGGTGGCGCCGTCGGGCACGGTGCCGGCGCGCGCGTCGGTCTGGGTGTAACCGGTCTTGTCGGTCGCGCGGACGAACACCTGGTGCGTCCCCGGTTTCACGGCGATCTGGGTCCACCACATGCGCCAGGTGTTCACGTTGACCTCGGCCGAGAGCGTGGTCCGCTGCCACGGGCCGGTGTCCACTTTGATCTCGACGTCGGCGATGCCGTTGTGCTGCGACCACGCGATGCCGGCCAGCCGCACCGCACCCGCCGGCACGGTGTCGAAGCCCTTCGGGGTGTCGATGCGTGACTCGGTCTTGATCGGTGCCTGCTCGCCCCAGCCGCGTTTGAGCCAGTACGCCTGCCGGGCCCGCCAGGTGGTCACCTCGATGTCCACGACCCACTTGGTCGCCGACACGTAGCCGTAGAGCCCCGGTGTGACCAGCCGGGCGGGGAACCCGTGTTCCAGCGGAAGAGGTTCCCGGTTCATCCCGATCGCCAGCATCGCGCCGCGGCCGCGATCCAGCGCCGCCGCCACGGGCGTGCCGGAGGTCCAGCCGTCGACACTCGTGCAGAACAGCTGCTCCGCTCCCGGCCGCACGCCGGCCTCGGCCAGCAGATCGGCCAGGTCGACGCCGATGAATTCGGACGTCGACACGTAGTCGCCACCGACCTCATTGGACACACAGGTCATGGTGATCGTGCGTTCGACCAGCGGGCGGTTGCGGATGTCGGCGTAGCGGTAGCGCATTTCCCGCTCGACCATCCCGTGGATCCGCAGGCTCCAGTCCTCCGCGCGCAGCTGCGGCACCGACAACGCCGTGTCCACTCGGTAGAACTTGGGGTTGGGCGTCAGGAACGTCGGTGTTCCCAGCTTGGCGAAGTCGGCGTCGGCCGGGATCGCGGGCGCGGATTTCGCGGGCACGAGGGCACCGATCGCCGCCCGGGACGCCGTCGCGTCCCGGGTGCCGCTGACCAGCCGGCCGGCCCCGCCGAGTACCCCGGCCCCGACGAGAGCACCCGCCCCGCCGAGGAGAAACGACCGCCGCGACGCACCCCCGGGCCGCTCGGCCCGCGGGTTCTTGCGGGGAGCGATCCGGTGCAGCAGCAGGAAAACGGCCACGCCCACCACCAGGCTCGCCGCCGGCGCCAGCAGCGCCACGGCGGTCAGGTCTGGGCGCTGGTACACCGCGAACCCGCCGAGCAGCCCGAACAGGGCGACGATGACCACTCCCGGCCGGGGCGAGCGCAGCGACAGCACCCCGGCGACCGCGGCCGCGGCGACCATCACCGCGGCCATGCCGCCGAGCAGCACGACCTTGTCGTAGGTGCCGAACGTCCGCACCGCGAAGTCCTTCAGCCCGATCGGCGTCAGGTCGATCGCGCCGTTGCCGACGGCGAGGTAGGGCGAGGCGTTGATGCTGATGAACCCGGCCACGAGGTGCCCGGCCCCCAGCGCGGCGAGCAGCGCCAGCACCCCGCAGAGCGCCGCGGACGGGATGCGCAGCCGGGCCGGCGCGGTGCTCGGCGCGGCAGGGGCTTCGGTAGTGGCCATACCGGTCATTCGGCCCCGCCCGGCGTCCGGATGGGCACCTGCTCGGGTGAGTTTCCGATCGGCACCAAAACGGCACGGAACCGGTGGCGAATGCCTGGTGACCTGCCGGCTGAGTGCCGGTGGCGGACTCGGCGGTTCGGCCGGGAGGGACTTCACATGGCCGGTCACGCCGGAGTTTTGCGGATGGCGCCGCCGCAACTGTCTACAGTGGACGTCCAGGCGACACCCGAGGAGCTGCTCGCCCGGGCAGCGCTCGGGGACGAGGTGGCCTTCGCCGCGCTGTACGACGAGCTCGCCGGCCCCGTGCTGGGCATGGTCGGCCGGGTGCTGCGCGATCGCGCCCAGTCGGAGGAGGTCGCGCAGGAGACGATGCTCGAGATCTGGCGCAAGGCCGCGACGTTCAGCCCGGATCGCGGGAACGTGCGGTCGTGGGCGCTGACGATCGCGCACCGGCGGGCGATCGACCGCGTGCGGTCCGAGCAGTCCGGCTCCGACCGGGAGGCCCGCGCCGGCCGCCTGGACCCGCACCGGGACTTCGACGAGGTCGCCGAGCAGACGATGCTGCGCCTGGAACGCGAGGACGTGCGCGCGGCGCTCGCCTCGCTCACCGACCTGCAGCGCCGCTCGATCGAGCTCGCGTACTACGACGGATACACCTATCGCGAGGTCGGCGCCCTCCTCGACATTCCCGTGAGCACCGTCAAGTCGCGCATGCGGGACGGCCTCATCCGCCTGCGCCACGTCCTGGGAGCACGAGCATGACCACGGCCGACACCCACGCCCTCACCGGCGCCTACGTGCTCGACGCCATCGGCGATTTCGAGCGGGCACAGTTCGAACGGCACCTGCGCGACTGCGAAGTGTGCGCCCACGAGGTGCGCGAGCTGCGCGCCGTGGCCGCGCTGCTCGGCGTCGCCGCGGCCGCCGACCCGCCGGCTTGGCTGCGCTCGTCGGTGCTCGCCCGGATCACGACGACGCGCCAGGCCCCGCCGATCGTCCGCGAACCGCACCCCGCGGTCCGTATCCCCCGCCGGTGGCGCACCCGGGCGGCGATCGCGGTGGCCGCCGTCGCGGCCGTGGCCGCCGGCGTCGTCGGGGGCATCACGCTGGGCGGCGACCCCCACGGCTCGACGGTCGCCACCGCGGACGGCCAGATCCTCGCCGCGCCCGACGCGGTCACCGTCACCGCCCGCGTGGCCACCGGCGGCACCGGTACCGCCGAGGCCTCCCGCAGCGCCGCCCGCGTCGCGGTCTCGCTCGCCGGCGTCGCGCCGCTCGACCCCGCCCACGCGTACCAGGTCTGGCTGATCGGCCCCCGCGGCCCTCAGTCGGCCGGACTGCTCCGCCCCGACGCCGGCCCGCTGGTCACCGCCCTGCCCGCCGACGTCGACCACATCGCCGTCACCACCGAACCCGCGACGGGATCACCCCGGCCCACGACTCCGGGCGTGCTCCGGCTCGACCTCGGGTGAGCCACTGTCCACTTCGGATGCTGAATTCCCGTGGGGAGGAGAGCACGTGACTGCGCACGAGCCGGTCCACCACGTCGCCGGCGGCGGCGAACTGGCTCGCGCGCTGGACTCCTACCTCGCCGAGGGCTACGACATCGAGCGCGCGGCCGACGGATGGCTGGTACTGCGCCGCGGGTCCGTGCGGATCACGGTCGTCGTCGCACTCCCCGGCTGACCGAACGTGACGAAGGGGAGTGGCGGGCCACGCGGCCCGCCACCCCCCTTCGTTTCCGTAGTGTGCCGGGTCAGCCGGCGGCGCTGGTGGTGACGTCGCCGTTGACGCCCTGGGGGAAGAACCCGCCGGAGGTCGCGGCCTTGTCGGTCAGGTACACGATGTTGAGGACCTGGCCGGGGCTGCGGCTGTAGGCGATCCCGTTGGAGTCGGTGGGCACGATGTTGGCATTGCCGTGGGTGTCGATCACGCCCTGGTCGTCGTCGGCGGGGCCGTCGAGGCTGTCGCGGGCGGCGGACAGTCTGACCGACGCCGTTTTCAGGTCCGTGCTGAACAGACCGGTGCCGAGCAGGCCTCCGCCGCGCTGGTAGAGCGCGCTGCGGATCGTGCCGGCGTGGTAGGCCTCGACCGCGAGGATGCCCGCGGCCGCTTCGAGGTAGGTCTTGTTGCTGATCAGCGGGGCCGCGCCTTTGTAGGCGGTGACGCCGACGTCTTCGAACAGGTACGCGGCGAGCAGGAAGTTCTCCTCGCACGCGAACGCGTCGAACGTGTGCCCGGGCTTCACGATCCCGGCCGCCTGCGCGGCGGCGGTGAAGCTGGACTGCAGGTCGATCGCGGGCCGGCTCACCGCCGCGGCACCGAGCGCGGAGCGCAGGAACGCGACGTGGGCCTTCTCGTCACCCGCGATCTCCTGCGCGTACTGCTTGGTGGCTTTCGTCTCGAACCGCACCGCGCGGCCGCCGCTGACCCCTCCGCGGGTGCCCGTGCCGGTGGTCATCGAGTCGGCCAGGCCTTTGCCGGTCACGGCGTGCAGGTAGAACTCGGCCTCGAGGTATTCGAGGTTCAGCGCGAAGTTGAGCACCGCGCCGTCACTCACCTCGGCGCCGGCCTCGGCCACCGGCGCGGACCGCCGCGTCGCCGCTGCCGCCGGCCCGGCGAGCCCGATTCCGCCGAGCGCGCCGACGCCGACGACGCCGAGCCCGGTCATGCCCGCGGCCTGGAGGAACTTCCGCCGATCCTGGGGATTCTCCGCGCTCCGGCTGATCATGGAGGCGGTATAACGCTTGCCGAACACAGGCGATCTCCTTCCGACCCGGCACCGCGATCGGCCGCGCCGGGCGAACCCGCGCCGGACGTGCGCGCGGGCAACGGATCTTGCGTGGACCACCGGAGTTCGGCGCCGCTCGGGACGCGGATTGGTCCGGACCCCGGATCGGGTGGTGGCGGCGCCGAATCTTTTCGGCGGAACGGAAAAAGATCGGCCCCGCACCCCTCCGTTCGGATGGCCGCCGCATCCGGCACTCCGGGCGGCTCCGGCGGCACCGGTTCCAGCGGCGTGACCGACAACGCCGGCGCCACCACGGGTGACACCTCCGGCCCGGTTCGGGGAACCGGGAAACTTCCCGGCATCCCACCCCCAAAATCCACTGTGGACCACGGGCGGAACCGGTCCGGCCGTGACGCACGTGTGACCCACCCGACGGTTTTGCCTCACCCCACGCGGGATATCCCGGTGCTAATCGCCCCAGAACTCGGCGACCACCGTCCGTCTCCGAGAAAGAGCGATCGCATGACACAAACCCTCACGCGCCCTGGTAGCGGTGCGCGAAAACCCGCGCAGCCGATGCTGTCGGGTGAAAAGACCCGAACCGAGAACTCCTTGGTCAAACTGTTCGCCGTGGTGCCGTTGCTGGCGCTGGTGGCGGCGGTGCCGTTCGCGTGGGGCTGGGGTCTCGGCTGGGTGGACCTCGCGCTGGCCGCCGGGTTCTACGTCCTGACCTGCCTCGGCGTGACGATCGGGTTCCACCGGCACTTCACGCACGGTGCGTTCAAGGCCCACCGCGGGCTGCGGATCGCGCTGGCCGTGGCCGGGAGCATGGCCATGCAGGGCCCGGTGATCACCTGGGTCGCCGACCACCGCCGCCACCACGCCTTCGCTGACCGTGACGGCGATCCGCATTCCCCGTGGCGCTACGGCACCTCGCCCGCCGCGCTCGCCAAGGGGTTCTGGTTCGCCCACATGGGGTGGCTGTTCGACCGCCAGAAGACCAACGCCCAGCGGTTCGCCCCCGATCTGCTCGCCGACCGCGACATCGCGCGCATCGACCGCTGGTTCCCCGCGCTGACCGCCGTCACGCTCCTCGCGCCCGCTCTCATCGGCGGCCTCGCCACGATGTCCTGGTGGGGCGCGGTGACCGCCTTCTTCTGGGCGAGCCTCGTGCGCGTCGCGGTGCTGCACCACGTGACCTGGTCGGTGAACTCGCTCTGCCACATGATCGGCGACCGGCCCTACGCCGCGCGCGACAAGTCGGCGAACTTCTGGCCGCTGGCGATCGCGTCCATGGGCGAGTCGTGGCACAACTCCCACCACGCCGACCCGACCGGCGCCCGCCACGGCGTCCGCCGCGGCCAGATCGACATCTCGGCCCGGATCATCTGGCTGTTCGAGAAGGCCGGCTGGGCCACCGACGTCCGCTGGCCGAAGCCCGACCGCCTGGCCCGCAAGCTCAACCCGGGCTACGCACCGGGCCTTGAACGCGGAGTGCTCGATCCCCGGTGACACTGCGCCCGGGGCCACGGCCTGGTTCGATCAACGCGGGTTGAACCCACAGCCTCCACGATCCGAACACCCGCACCTCCGGAGGCCCAGCCGTGCCCGAATCGCAGGAACCCGAGCAGGGTTCGTTCGCCGCCGCCGAAGCCGCCGCGGCCGAGCTCAGCACGGCCGCACAGCCGTTGGGCGCCAAGGGAAAACCGCTCAACCGGCGGTCGCCCTTCCTGCTCGGTCTGGCGGGCGCGGCCGGCGTGGCGGTGGTCTACGGGCTGGTGCTGATCGTCGTCGGGCTCCAGGACATCCTGGTGCTGATCGGGCTCGCGCTGTTCCTCGCCATCGGCCTCGAACCCGCGGTCTCGTGGCTGACGCGGCGCCGGTTCCCGCGCTGGCTCGCGGTGACGACCGTGTTCGTCGTCGGGCTGCTGGCCCTCGGCGGCTTCCTCACCGCGGCGATCCCGGTGGTCGTCGAGCAGGGCACGCAGCTCGTCGCCAAGGCGCCCGGCTGGTTGCACGACGCCCAGAACCACAACACCGTCCTCGGGCAGCTCAACGACCGCTTCCACCTGCAGTCGCAGCTCGAAGGCCTGCTCAGCGGGCCCGGCTTCGGCACCGGTCTGCTCGGCGCCGGCCAGGCCGTGTTCAGCGCGTTGACCAACGTGCTGATCCTGATCGTGCTCACGGTGTACTTCCTCGCCGACCTGCCCCGCATCCGCGCGGGCGGCTACCGGCTCGTCCCGCACTCGCGCCGGCCCCGCGCCATCCTCCTCGGCGACGAGATCTCCACCAAGGTCGGCGGTTACGTGCTGGGCAACCTGGCCATCTCTGTCATCGCCGGCGTGCTGACCCTGGCGTGGCTGCTGATCTTCGGCGTCCCCTACGCGGCGCTGCTCGCGATCACCGTCGCCATCCTCGACCTGATCCCGGTGGTCGGCTCGGTCGTCGGCGGCGTGCTCGTGAGCCTCGTCGCCCTGACGGTGTCCCTGCCGGTCTGCCTCGCCACGATCGGGTTCTTCGTCGGCTACCGCCTCGTCGAGGACTACCTCCTGGTGCCCCGCATCATCGGCGGCGCGGTGAAGGTGCCCGCCCTCGTCACCGTTGTCGCCGTCATCGTCGGCGGCGCGCTCCTGGGCATCGTCGGCGCGCTCGTCGCCATCCCCATCGCCGCCGCGGCCCTGCTCATCGTCCGCGAAGTCCTGTACCCGCGCCTCGACCGGGCCTGATGAATTCACGGCCGGCGCGCCGAGTGTGTTAGGACTGGGTCCTAGCAAAGGGGCTCCAGGTGCACCAGCTCAGTCTCGGCGTCATCGCTCTTTCCCGGAAAGAGAACGAACGCCGGTTGCCGATCCACCCGCACCACCTCGACCGGATCGACGCCGATCTCCGGAAGACCATCTACCTCGAACACGGCTACGGCGAGTCCTTCGGCGTGTCCGACGAGCAGCTGGCAGGCCTCGTCGCCGGGTTGCGCTCGCGTGAGCAGCTCATCGCCGAGTGCGACGTCGTCCTGCTGGCCAAGCCGCTGGCCGGCGACGTCGCCGAGCTGCGCGACGGCCAGGTCCTGTGGGGCTGGCCCCACTGCGTGCAGGACGCCGAGCTGACCCAGCTGGCCATCGACCGGCGGCTCACGGTGATCGCTTTCGAGGCGATGAACCACTGGCGTCGCGACGGCTCGTTCGGCCTGCACGTGTTCCACAAGAACAACGAGCTGGCCGGGTACTGCTCGGTGGTGCACGGCCTGCAGCTCATCGGGTCGACCGGCGACTTCGGCCGGCGGCTGCGGGCCGTGGTGATCGGCTTCGGCGCGACGGCCCGCGGCTCGGTGACGGCGCTCAACGCCCACGGGATCCACGACGTCGACGTCCTCACCGCTCGCGGCCTCAGCGCGGTCGGCTCGCCGATCCACTCCGCGACGATGGTGCACATCGACCACGACGTGACCAACCCGGGCGATCTCCGCCGCAGCCACGCGCTCACCCCGACCGGCCGGGTCCCGCTGGCCGGGTTCCTCGCCGAGCACGACATCGTCGTCAACTGCGTGCTGCAGGACACCGCCGCGCCGCTGACCTTCCTCATCGACGACGACCTGGCCGCGTTCACCGCGGGCAGCCTCATCGTCGACGTCTCGTGCGACGAAGGCATGGGGTTCAGCTGGGCCCGGCCCACGACGTTCGCCGCGCCGACCTTCCCGGTCGGGGACGGCATCACCTATTACGCCGTCGACCACAGCCCGTCCTACCTGTGGAACTCCGCGACCTGGGAGATCAGCGAAGCCCTGCTGCCGCACCTGCGGTCGGTCCTCGCGGGCTCCGCCGGCTGGGACGAGCACCCGACCGTCCGCCGTGCCATCGAGATCCGCGACGGCACGGTCGAGAACCCCGCGATCCTGTCCTTCCAGCACCGCTCGCCGGAGTACCCGCACGACAAGCTCTGAGCCCCGGCGAAGCTCGGCCGCGTTTGCCCACCGCGCACGAGGTGGAAAGATCGTTCCGACGACGGACCGGCCGAGGGAGGGTGACGCAGCGGTGCGTGACGGGTTCGCGATTTCCCCGGACGGAACGAAGGTTCATTTCTCCACGGAGGGCCGGGGGCGGCCGCTGGTGATCGTGCCGGGGGTGCTCGCGCCGCTGGAGCTGTACCGGCCGCTGGCGCGGGTGCTGGCGGACCGGTACGCGGTCGTGCTCGTCGAGCGCCGGGGTTACGGGCGGACGTCGCCGGGGCCGGCTCCGGCGACGTTCGACCGGCAGGCGGAGGATCTCGTTGCCGTGCTGGGGGAAGTCGCGAAGCCGGCGATGGTGTTCGGACATTCCTTCGGTGGCCTGGTGAGCTTGGCGGCCGCGCGCGCCGCCGAGGAGCGCGTCGCGGGGATGGTGCTGTACGAGCCGCCGGTGGCTCTGCTCGGCGGCCCGCTCGAACCGATGCTCAAGGGCTGTCGTGAAGCCGTCGAGGGAGGTGATCCGCAAGACGCGGTGCGCCTCGCTCTCACGTTGAGCGGGTCACCCGCCCCGCGCGACGAGGGCGCCGCCGACGGGACGGTCGCCAAGCTGGCGCGGCTCGTCCCCGGCCTCATCGCCGACCTCGAGTCCGCGACCGGGCTGAAAGTGCCGGCCGAGTACTGGGCCGGCGTGACGGCACCGGTGACCTTCGTCGAGGGCGGTAGTACGACGCCGGAATACGCGCGCAGTGTGGCGATTTTGTGCGCCGTTTATCCGCGTTCGCGGCACGAAGTGCTCCCCGGCGAAGTTCACATCCCCAGGGCCATGGACCGCATCGCACGATTTTTCGCGTGAGATCTTCCATGTCCACATCGGACTGGAATTTCAGTACTGGTGCTCTGCCTTACGCGGGAACGCCTTCGCCCGCAAGGATTTCCGTCGTAGTGGTCGCGGACCCCTCGCCAGCGGCCGACCGCAGCGCGGTGTCGGCCGCTTCCCGCGGAGTTTCCGGGGGTACGACCAGCAGGATCAGCTGACGTGAATTCGACCCGATCGCCGTGATCGTGTGCGGGTCCGTGAATCGGAAGCCCTCGAGCGGCACGATCCGGTCGCCGAGGTACACCTTCCGGGTCGCCGGGTCCCAGGTGTCCAGGTGGTAGGACACCCGCGTGACCGGTCCCACCGACTGCTCGAGCGCGGCCGCCAGCGAGGGCAGTTCCGCTTCCAGATCCGTGGAACGCGGCCACCAGCCGCCGTCGACAGAGCCGCGTTCGGTGCCGGAGTTTTTCAGCCGCAGGCGGGGCTCGTGGATTTGGTCGGTTTCCGGCTGAATCGCGGTCGCCATTCCGGCGCTCCCACCTCCGGCCCTCGACGGGGCCGGGGATTGTTCGTGCGCCAGCGGTGGCACCGGCGAGCAGCCGGACACTCTTCCCCCTGGTACCACCACGCTACCCCGAATGCGGGCGAAATCGGCGTACGCTGAGGTTATTGGCCCAGGAAATCACGGAATTCGACTCTGCCGGCCGAGGACGGCGCACCTCGGGGAAATCGCGGGAGCGCTCGTCGCACGAGGCAAGCCGGACAGGAGCGCGACCATGGAGTTCGGAACGGACCGCGGTGCCGCGGGAACGGTGATCGGCTCGCTCGCGACCGGAAAACGGCTGCGGCTGAAGGAACCGGGAGCGACAAAAGGCTGTTTCGACGGCGCCTGGTGGCCGCGTTCCCGTGATCCGGTCGCGGAGTTCAGCGCCCTCGTCTCGTCGATCGCCGCCGGGCTCGGCCGGGTGGAACGCATCGGCTTCAACCCGGCCGCGTGGGACCTCGCGCCGGCCCGGCTCGCCCACGGTCCCGATCTGGTCCGGCTGGCGGGATTTTTCGGTCTGCAGCAGCACACCGTCGTGGTGATCGGGCCGCGTATCCACCACCTGACCCTGCTGGTGATCCCGCCGGAAGCCGACCCGGCCGCCGCGGAACGCGCCCTGGCCGCCACGTCCGCCCAGGACAGCACCGACTCCGCCCAGCTCATCCTGAGCGACAGCGGGGTCACCGGCCCGGCCTGACCGGGATCGGAATTCTCATGGACGCCCCGCTCGACGGCTCCAGGGTGCGGCTCAAGCCGCAGCCTTCCGTCACCGGCTTCGTCGACGGCGCCTGGTGGCCGCGTTCGACGGAGCTCACCGCCGAGGTGCCGGAACTCGCGGCCGCGCTCGCCGAACGGATCGGACCGGTGTGGCGCGTGGCGTACCCGTCGCCGGCGTGGACGGTGCCCGGAACCCGAATGGTGAACCGCGGCATGGTCATCCGACTGGAGGGGTTCCCCGCCCAGGACCCGCACATCGTGCACGTGACCGGCAGCCTGATGCGCCGCCTCACCCTGCTCGTCGTCCCCGCGGAAACCACACCGGTCATCGTCGAGCGCGCGATGTCGGCCGCCTCGGACCAGAACGACGCGACCCGCCCGGCGGCGCTCCTCAACGGCGCGGGCCTGGCCCGCCAACCGTCCGAAAACGACGTCTGCCGCTGGGAATCCGAAGGCGGCTCAACGGAAATCCGCCGTCCCGGTCAGATGGTGCCGTGATGCTGGAGATAACGGAACGTCGCGATTCCCGGTAGGACCGGCAGCCAGTACGTCAGCAGCCGCGAAGTCAGCACCGCCGCCACCGACGTCGCCGGCGGCACGCCCACCGCGGTCAGCCCCGCGACCATCAAGCCCTCCACCGCCCCCAGGCCGCCGGGAATCGGCGCGAGGTGCCCGAGGGACTGGGCGACCACGAACACCACGAGCACCGCGGCGACGGGGACTGCGACGCCGAACGCGGCCAGGCTGGTGGCGAGCCCGAGGCCGGAGAACAGCAGATAGGCGCCCGCGCCGCCGAACAGTTCGAGCGCGCGGATCGGGTCGCGCAGCACCGGCAGCAGGTCGCGGGCCATCGCCACCGTGGGCCGGACCAGGCGCCGGCGCCCCAGCGGGGAGCCGATCACGATGCCCGCGATGACCAGCGCGCCGCCCGCCCCCGCCAGGACGGGCCACCCGTGCGGGATGGACACCCCGTGAACCACTCCCGAACCACCGAGCGCGAACACACCGATCACGCACCAGAGCGCCGAGACGGCGCCCGTGGCGGCGAGGTTCAGCAGGGTGACGCCCACGGCGTGGGCGCGGCGGATGCCCAGGCGTTCCATGAACGCGATGTTGATGCCGAAGAACCCGACCCCGCCGGGCGTGGTGCGCCCGGTGAACGCCGCCGCCAGCTGCACCGCGGTGGTGCGCCAGAAGGGCAGCGGCGTCACGCTGGAACCGAGGAACGACACGGACGACATCACGATCGCCAGCAGACCGGTGACCACGGACGCGAGCAGCCAGCCCCAGTGGGCGTCCCGCAGCGAGCCGACCACCTCGTCGATTCCCGACAGCTGCGGCAGCAGCACATACACGGCCGCGCCGAACAACAGCAGCCCGACGATCGTCCTCGGGCGAACCGGGGAACGGAACGTGGGGATGGGCCGGTCGATGGTTTCGGCGAGCGTCTCACGGAGATCGGTCAGCACGTAGCGGCCGTCGATCTGGCTCCGGATCCTCCGCGGCAACGCGAGGGGCTGGAGGTAGGGCAGGGCCGCCTCGAGCCGGTCGGGCGACAGCGTCCTGCGCGCGCTGCGGACGGTCCGCTCGACACCGACCAGCGCCGTCAGGGACACCAGCGCCTCGGCGAGGTCCTGCGCGCAGCGGGCCGGGGCCGCGCTCACCCGGCCGAAGGTGAAGTCGAGCAGCCACACGTCGCCGGCGGTGTCGACGAGGAAGTTCTCGGGCCGCAGGTCGTGGTGGGCGATCCGGGCCTCGGACAGGATCGCGACCTGCCGCCAGATGCCGTCCAGCACCGGCTCGCCGATCTCGGCGGAACCCAACCGGCGTCCCTCGACTTCCCGGCGCACGAGCAGCGGCGAGCCGTGTTCGGTCTCGCAGACCGACACGACCGGCGGCGTCCGCACCCCGGCGCGATCGGCGAACAGCGTGACGAACGCTTCGTGCTCGGCCTCGTGGTAGGTGGTCGAGAGCGGCGGATCGTCTTCGGCGTCGAGGGAGGCCAGCAGCCGCCTGAGCCGGTACCACGCGCCGGCGCGGCGATGCAGCCGGCGCACGATCTGCACCCGGAGCCGGTCGCCCGTCGAGGTGTCCACCGTGAACTGCAGCGGTCCCCGCGTGCCCTGCTCGACCGGGAGCACGCGGACCGGGTTCAACCCGGCCACGTCCAGCGCGTGGTGCACCGCTTCCGCCGACGTCCGGCGCCCGGGCGCGCCCAGCACCAGGTGGATGATCGTCCCGGCGCCCCAGCCGAGGAACACCCCGGCGAAGGCCCCCAGCGGGAGGTGCCCGCCGAGGTACACATCGGCCGCGGCAGCCAGGACCGCCACCGCCCAGGCCAGGTTGCGGACCTTGACGGTGAGGTAGGGGGCGGCGACCGTGGCCATCGCCGCCGCGATCGCCGCGGGCACCGACGGGAAGTCGAATCCCGCGGCGCCGGGAAGGCGGATCACCGGATCCGACAGCAGTTCGGCGGGAACGGGCCGGAATCCGGTGAACCAGTGCAGGATCCGCGCCGACCCCCAGGCGAGGGTGCCGGCCGCCGCGAGAGACACCCCGAGCCGGATCCGCTTGAAGTACAACGCCAGCGCGGAAGCGGCGGCGATGCCGATCCAGCTCCCGACCCCCGCCAGCACCCGCCACACCCAGACGGACTCGGCCGGGATCTTCCCGAGCTGCTGGTAAATCGCCACCTCGACCGGGTTGATGGCGGGGTTTCTCGCCACAAGTGAGCACAACGTGACCACGGCCGCCGCGATCGCCAGCGAGATCAGGTCACCGGGTCTGCGCCCGATCGACAGCGAAATCCGGCGCCGGCCGCTCGCGGCGGCCGAAATCTCGTTGTTGCCCTTCACTGCTGCCTCGGACTCATCGCGGGTCGCACGGTCGACCACCCCAGCGTCCGCCCAACCCGCGACCAGGACAACCGGGAGGACGACGTCGGCGAGTTTGCGTTCACGCGGCCGGGGTACCCGAACGGCTCGCCCCCGGACTTCGGGCTCCGCTCAACCCGCGCCGTGCGAGTCATCGACGCGCCCTGCGTCGTGAGTGTCTACAGCGGACGCGCCGCCCTGGTGAAGAATTCGCCGATGTTCGCGCGGTCTCCTGGACCGGCGCACGCACGCCTGCCGCGACCAGGGCCTAGGCTCAATCGGTCGGCGGGAATGCCGAGACGGGAGTGGCCGTGATGGACGATCGGCGGCAGCAGCTGTACCGGCTGCTCGCCGAGGACGGCCGGGAGCAGTTCGGCCCGCGCATCGAGCGGGTCTGCGCCGTGTGCGTGGGAACGCTCGAAGTGTCCGGTGCCGGTGCCACGGTGCTCGGCAACGGCAACGGCAATGGAGCCGGTGTCGGGCGCCACCGTGGCCTGGTGCACGCCAGCAACCCCGTGAGCGCCGGGCTCGACGACCTGCAGTTCACCGTCGGCGAGGGCCCGTGCCTGGACGCCTACGCTTCCGGCGGTCCGATCCTGGTGCCCGACCTGCTCGCCGAGAGCGCGCGGTGGCCCGCGTTCGGCCCGGCCGCGGCCCGGCTCGGTGTCGCGGCGGTGTTCTCGTTCCCGCTGCAGGTGGGGGTGGTGCGGCTCGGTTCGCTCGACCTCTACCGCGACCAGGCGGGTCCGCTGTCGCGCAGCCAGCTGTCCGACGCCCTGCTGCTGGCCGACGTGGCCACCCAGGTGGTGATCGGCCACCTCGACGGGCACGCCGTCAGCGACCTGTCCTGGCTGGCCGACTCCCACATCGAGATCCACCAGGCGGTGGGGATGGTGAAGGTTCAGCTCGGGGTCACCGCCGACGCGGCCCTGCTGCGGTTGCGCGGGCACGCGTTCGCCGAAGGGGCGACGCTGAGCCACGTCGCCCGGCAGGTCGTGGCCCGCACGCTGCGGTTCACCGACGAAGAGAAGCCCGCATGATGACCAGCGAAGAAAGGCGTGTTGCATGAGCGCGACCCCAGACCAGCGGCTGGCCCGCACCTTCGTTGCCCTGGCCGACACCCTTGTCGTCGGCTTCGACGTGCTCGATTTCCTGTCCGCGCTGACCGAGCGCAGTGTCGAGCTGCTGGAGGTCGACGCGGCGGGCGTGATCCTGTCCGATCAACGCGGTGGCTGGCGGCCCGCCGCCGGTTCGTCCGAGCGGGCGGACCTGGTCGAGCTGTTCGCCGTCCAGGCGCGGCAAGGACCGTGCTTCGACTGCGTCGCCGAGGGGCGGCCGGTCCGCAGCGGCGACCTCGCCACCGAGGCCGCGCTGCGGCGCTGGCCGCAGTTCGCCCCGGCCGCTCTCGACGCCGGCTTCCGCGCGGCCTCCGCCGTGCCGATGCGGCTGCGGGAGCAGACCGTCGGCGCGTTGACACTGCTGAAACAGGCACCGGTCGACCCCGACGACAACACGATCGCCATCGGCCAGGCGCTGGCCGACGTGGCCACGATCGGGATCCTGCACAACCGGGCCGCCTCGCGCGCGGAACTGCTGGCCGAGGAGCTCGAAGCCACGCTGCGGCGGCGCGCCGTGATCGAGCAGGCCAAAGGTGTGCTCGCCGAGCACGGCGGCATCGACATGCACGAGGCCTTCACGGCGTTGCGCCGCTACGCCCACGCCCAGGAACGCGGGCTGTCCGAAGTCGCGCGCGACCTCGCCGACGGCACCGTCAGCCCCGCCGACATCTTCGCCCGCGGGTGACCGAGACCGTCAGGCCGGGTGCTGGCGCAGGATGACGTCGAGGTCGACGCCGCCGCCGACGACCTCGGCCGCGAGCTCGGTGAGCCGGCGGTGATGGGCCCGCGCGTAGCCGCGCAGGTGGCCGAACGCCTCGTCCATCGACATCCCGCCGTGCTCGGCCAGCACGCCCTTGGCCTGCTCGATCAGCACCCGGCTGTTCAACGCGGTCTGCAGCTGGGCCGACAGCTGGTCACCGTGTTCGATGGTGCGCTGCTGAAGGATCCCGATCGTCGCCACATCGGCCAGGGCCTGCGCCAGGGCGAGGTCATCGGCCCCCACGCCACGCGGCTCGGTGCCCAGCAGCGTCAGGCCCCCGAGGACGTCGTCCCGCAGCCGCATCGGCAGCGCGTGGGCGGACCGGAACCCGCATTCGCGCGCCGCGGCGGCGAACCGCGGCCAGCGGAGGGCCGAGGCCTGCAGGTCGGGACTCGAAACCGGCTCGCCCGTCCGGACGCAGTCCACGCACGGCCCGTCGTCGGTCTGCACCGCGAACAGCTCCAGCAGCTCCGCCCGGTGCGACGACGTCGCCGCCACCTGCAGCCGATCTTGGCCACCGCGGAGGATCACCCCCGCCGCCGCGACGTCGACCAGGTCGACGACCTGCCCGGTCAGCATCCCGAGGAAGTCGACGACATCGAAATCGGCGACCAGCGTGTCGGCGAGGGCGACGAACGCGCGGGCCAGCTGCCGTTCCCGCCCGGCCAGCGTTCGGGTTGCCGTGGTGGAGTGCTCATCCATGGGTCTGCTCCGTCTCCGGCGAAGGTCCAGGAACAGGGGAGTCCTCCAGGATACGCGGGGGACAGCCGAGCGCTCGGCGAAACGATCCCACGCCGAAACCGGCGCGGGTGCCGACAGACTCAGCTCAACCTGTGCTCGTCCTCCATTCGGTGGCGAGGAGTTCGTAGGAGCGAAGGCGGTCGGCGGGGTCGTGGGTGATCGTGGTGACGGCCAGTTCGTCCGCGCCGGTCGCCTGCTGGAGGCGGCGCAGCTGCGCGACGACCGTGGCGGGTGAGCCGACGATCTGGGTGTCGACCCGGTCGGCGACGAGCGCCCGGTCCTCGGCGGTCCACGTGTGCGCGGCGGCCTGTTCGGGGGTGGGGAAGGGGATGGCGCCTTCGCCGCGGCGGATGCCGAGGACCCAGAGGCCGTAGCCGGCCGCGAGGTGGCGGGCGTGGTCGTCGGTGTCGGCCACGACGACGTCGGCCGAGACGGCGACGTAGGGCCGCGAAAGGTGCGCCGACGGGCGGAAGGCCGCGCGGTAGCCCTCGACCGCGTCGAGCACCGTCGCGGGGCTCACGTGGTAGTTGGCCGCGAAGCGCAGCCCGCGGCTGCCGGCCACCCGGGCGCTCTGCCCGCCGCTGCTGCCCAGGACCCAGACTTCGACGTCGGCGCCTTCGCCGGGAACCGCGTGCGCCGCCACGCCCTCGGCCGAGCGATAAGTCCCGTCCAGCAGTGCGAGCAGGTCGTCGACCTGCTCGCCGTAGTCCGGGGCTTCGGCGCCCGGCTGCTGGAGCAGGGCGAACGTCACGGCGAGCCGGGCCGAGCGCCGGAGGTTGCCGAGATCCGGGGGCCGGGGGATGAGCACGCCGCCGTTGTGGTGCGCGGCGGGCCGGTGCTCGGGCGCGGAGGCGCGCTCACGGATCAGCTGCTTGCCGCTGCGCCCGAGCCCGAGGTCGAGGCGGCCGGGGTGCAGCGCGTCGACGAGGCCGAACTCCTCCACGGCCGACAGCGGCGTCCGGTGGCCGAGCTGCACTCCGGCCGATCCGACGCGGATGCGTTCTGTCGCGGACGCGAGCAGCGCGGCCAGGACCGGCGGCGACGATCCCGCGACGCCTTCGTTGAGGTGGTGCTCGGCGAGCCAGTACCGGCGGTAGCCGAGCCGTTCGGCGTGGCGGGCGAGGTCGATCGCGTTGCGCACGGCCTGCGTCGCGGTCGAGCCCTCGCTCACGGGAACGAGGTCCAGGACCGACAACGGGAGGTCGGGCGCCCCGGTTCGGGCGGCGTCAGGCGACATGCCCGACGACCGTGAGGGTGTGCTTGACCGAAAGGTTTCGAGACACCCGGCCACGCTAGGCCGAAACTCCGCGGACGGAGCCGATTCCCGGATCCTGGACCCTTCCCGGTCTTTGTGCGGCCCTTCACTTTGTCCGGCAAGGGTTTCGCTCCGTGGACGGGCTGGCCTCACCTGCACGCCGGTGCTGACAATCGTCGTGCGACGGGGGTGGCAGCAGGGACCTGCCGGTTCATCCGGCCGACCTCACCGGGACTGTCCACAGGGGAGCCGATTCCGCGTGGCTGCTACGCCTCGCCCGCCTCGTCGGGTGCGGTTTCGCGGGCCGACCGAATGCGTCGGACGGGATCGGCAGTTTGTTCGCCAGGCCCGTCCTACCCCGTGAAACCCGGAATACCCCGAGCGCCGCAGCGGCTGCAGACGCCGTCCGGCAGATGGTGCGCGCGGCGCACGTGACAGAGGAGACGGGCCATGACATCCCTCGCGGTGGCACTGGAGATCGACGGCGCGGGAGCGCATCCCGCGGCGTGGCGCAGGGCGGCGCATCCACCGTCCGGGCACTTCGATCCCGGGCGGCTGCGCGCACTCGGCGAGACCGTCGAGCGCTCCGGCTTCACCGCGGTGACGCTGGAGGACGACCTGCTGCCGGGACCCGCGCCGGAGCCCGCGGGCCGCATCGGGTCGCTGGAGCGCGCCGCGTTCCTCGCCGAGGTGACGAGTGTGCTGGGGCTCGTGCCGGTCGTGTCGATGACCTACACGGAACCGTTCCACGTCTCGTCCGCCCTCGCGGCGTTGGACCACCTCGGCCACGGCCGGGCGGGATGGGTCGTGGGCAGCACCGAGAACCCGGCGGCCGCGCTCGCCTGGGACCGTCCTGCCGTGACGGGGGAGGCCGCGCTGCGGCGCGAGGCCGCCGACGCCCTGCGCGTGGTGCGCGCGCTGTGGGACTCGTGGGAGGACGACGCGGTGGTCCGCGACGTGACCACGAGCCGTTACCTGGACCGCGATCGCGTGCACTACATCGACTTCGTGGGTGAGACGTACTCGGTCAAGGGACCGGCGATCGTGCCGCGACCGCCGCAGGGCAACCCGGTCGTGTTCGCCGCGCCGGAGCTGGTCGATCCGGCGGACGCCGACGTCGCCCTGATCTCCGGCCGGGACCTCACCGCGGTGGCCGCGGCGTCGAGCCTGGCCAGTGCCGCACCGCTCCGGTTCGCCGAGGTCGAGGTCGCTCTGGACACCGAGGCGCACAGCGGGGCCGAGCGGGTCGCGGACCTGGCGCGGCACGCCCCCTGGGCCGATCGCGGGCGCCTGCGTTTCGTCGGCGACGCACCGGGGTTCGTGCGGCTGCTGGCCGACCTGGCCCGCACTGTCGACGGCGTGCGCCTGCACCCGCTTGTCCTCGACGAGGACCTGCCCACGCTGGCGAGGTCGGTCCTGCCGCGGCTGCGCGCCGAACGTCTCGCCGCGGCACCCGTTCCCGGACAGTGGCTGCGGTCGACGCTCGGTCTCGCCGCGGCCACCAACCCGTTCGCCACCACCGGAGGTTGAGCCGATGACCCGCACCGATCCGCACGACGTTCCCCGCCCGCACGCGAAGCTGCACTTCGGGGTGTTCTTCCAGGGCGTCAACCACTGGACGATCTGGACCGACCCGCGCAGCGGCTCGCAGATCGCGCCCGAGTCCTACCGCCAGGTCGCGCTGACCGCCGAGCGCGGCCTGTTCGACGCCTTCTTCCTCGGCGAAGGACTGCGTCTGCGCGAAATCAACGGCCTGGTGCACGACCTCGACGTGGCCGGCCGGCCCGAGGCCATCACCCAGCTGTCCGCGCTGGCCGCGGCCACCCGGCACATCGGTTTGGTCTCGACGTCGAACGTCACCTACAACGACCCGGCCGACCTGGCCCGCCGCTTCGCCGGGCTCGACCTGCTCTCGGGCGGGCGCGCCGGCTGGAACGTCGTCACGACCGACAACGCGTGGACGGGCGAGAACTTCCGCCGCGGCGGCTACCTCGACCACGCCGACCGGTACCGGCGTGCCGAAGAAGTGCTCGGCGCCGCACGGGCGCTCTGGGACGCCTGGGCCGACGACGCCCTTTCCACCTCGACCGGCGCCGAGTCGTGGGCGCGGGACGGCTCGATCGCGCCCGTCGTCCGCCACGGCGACCTCGTCGACCTCGAGCTCACCGGCGGCTTGCCGCGCAGCAGCCAGGGCCACCCGGTGATCTTCCAGGCCGGCGACTCGTCGGAGGGGCGCGACTTCGCCGCCCGCAACGCCGATGTGATCTTCTCCGCCCACGGCTACGATTTCGACGACGCGCTCGCGTTCGCCGGCGACATCCGCCGCCGCCTCACCGCCGCCGGCCGGACTCCCGAGGACCTGCGCATCCTGCCCGGCGCGTCCATCATCCTCGGCGACACCGAGGCGGAAGCCGAGGAGAAGGCGCGCTGGGTGCGGCAGCAGCAGATCACGCCCGGTACCGCACTGGCGCAGGCGACGTTGCTGTGGAACGTCGACCTGTCGGCCTACGACCCCGACGGGCCGTTGCCCGACCTCGAACCCCGCGAGCAGGACAGCAGCGGCGCCTTCGGTGCCGCCCGCGTGGCCGACTCGCGCGCGACCGTCGCGCGGTGGCGCGAGGAGGCCGCCGCCCACGGCTGGTCGTTGCGGCAGACCGTCATCGAGCTTGGGCAGCGCGCTCGCAGCCACGTCGGCACTCCGGCCGGGCTGGCGGAGAAGTTCGCCCGCTTCGTCCGGGAGGGTGCGCTGGACGGCTTCAACGTCTCGCCCTACCTGGTGCCCGACGGCCTCGACGACATCGTCGGCTCCCTCATCCCCGCGCTGCAGGAACGCGGTCTGTACCGCACCGAGTACACCGGCACGACGCTGCGTGAGCACCTGGACCTGCCTCCGGCCCGGCGAGGGGAAGGAGCTCTGCCGGTCGCGGAGGCCAGCTGACCGCGCCGGCAAGATCTACTGTGGACAGTGCGCTCCGCCCTCTGCCCGGTTGCCTGCCGGGCAGAGGGCGGTGTTCGGCATGACCATCCGGCCCCGCCCGGTCTCGGCAAGTGTCCACTCGGGACATTTGCACCGAAACCTTTGTCACGGGCCAAGTTCATCATGTGAGAGTGTCGAGCCGGTGCTCGACAGGGGTGCGGCGACCGGGTCAGAGTGATCGGCGGCAGCACGCTTTCCCCTTCCCCTCTGGAGTCACTCGTGAGCTCTCCTCCGGTCACTCGCCTCGAAACCTCGTCATCCGGACCACCGGTCGACGAAGCCCGCCTTCGTGAGTTCGCCGCGCGGCGCGTGCTGCCGTTGCGCAGGCCGGGCCGCTGGATCGCCGCCGCGGTGGTGCTGGTGTTGCTGGCGCAGCTCGTCCACGCGCTGGTGACGAACCCGGTGTTCCAGTGGAACGTGTTCGGCTACTGGTTCTTCCGGCCGGTGATCCTCGACGGGCTGGTGCTCACGCTGGAGCTGACCGGGCTGGCCGCGGTGTTCGGCCTGGTGGGCGGCATCGTGCTGGCGTTGATGCGGCTGTCGCGAAACCCGTTGCTGCAGGCCGTTTCCTGGGCCTACGTCTGGATCTTCCGGTCGATCCCGCTGATCGTGCTGCTGCTGTTCCTGGCCAACGTCACGGCGCTCTACAGCACCCTGAGCCTCGGCATCCCGTTCGGACCGTCGTTCCTGCAGTTCAGCGCGACGGACCTGTTGAGCTTCTTCGTCGTGGCCGTGCTCGGGCTGAGCCTCAACGAAGCCGCGTACGCCGCGGAGATCGTTCGCTCCGGCGTGCTGTCGGTGGACCAGGGGCAGCTGGAGGCGGCTGCCGCGCTGGGCTTGCCGCGGTGGCGCCAGTACCGGCGGATCATCCTGCCGCAGGCCACGCGCGCCATCGTGCCCGCGTACGCGAACCAGCTGATCGGCCTGCTGAAAGGCACGTCGGTCGTGTACATCACGTCGTTGCTGGAGCTGTTCGGCGTGGTCGAGACGCAGGCGAGCACCAACAGCGGCCAGATCATCCCGCTGCTGCTGGTCGGCACGGTCTGGTACGTGATCCTCACGAGCGTGCTGTCGGTGGTGCAGTACTACGTCGAGCGCTACTTCTCCCGCGGCGCGCTGCGGACGGTGCCGCCGACGCCGGTGCAGCGGTTCCGGCGCCGGCTCCGCTCGCTGGGGGTGGCCCGGTGAGCGAAGTGCGCGTGCGCAACGCGGTGAAGTCCTACGACGGCATCCGGGTCCTCGACGACGTCGACCTCACCGCGCCCGCGGGCGAGGTGACGGTGCTGCTCGGTCCGTCCGGGTCCGGGAAATCGACGCTGTTGCGGGCGATCAACCACCTGGAGCGCCTCGACAGCGGCTACGTGAGCATCGGCGGCGAGCTGGTCGGTGTGCGGGTGCACGGCGACCGGTTCAAGGAGCTGAGCGAACGCGCGATCCTGCGCCGGCGTTCGCGGATCGGGTTCGTGTTCCAGCACTTCAACCTGTTCCCGCACCTGACGATTCTCGACAACGTCATCGAAGCCCCGGTCGTCACCCAGCGCGTCGCGCGGGCGACGGCGCAGGCCCGGGCGCGCGAGCTGCTGGCCCGCGTCGGCTTGGCGGACAAGGAAACCGCCTACCCGCGTCAGCTTTCCGGCGGGCAGCAGCAGCGGGTCGCGATCGCCCGCGCGCTCGCGCTGGAGCCGAAGCTGATCCTGCTCGACGAGCCCACCTCGGCGCTCGATCCCGAACTCGTCGGCGAGGTGCTCTCGGTGATCCGGGACCTCGCCCGCTCCGGGACGACGTTGATCGTCGTCACCCACGAGATCCGCTTCGCCCGCGAAATCGCCGGCCACGTCGTGTTCCTCGACGCCGGCCGCGTCGTCGAAGAGGGCCCGCCCGAGCAGGTCCTCGACCGTCCCCGTCACGACCGCACCCGGGAGTTCCTCGGGAGGGTCACCCGCACCGAAAGCGCAGGAATCCCATGAGACGCCGCTCTTTGCTGCCCCTCGCCGCCGTCACCGTCGTCGCCCTGTTCGCCGGCGCGTGCGGCGGCAGCACCCAGGCCGCGACGAACCCGGACGGCACGCACACCGTGAACGTCGCCGCCAACACCAGCGACGAGCACCCGGTGACGCTGACCGTGCCGACCGTCGCCGAGATCCGCGCGAAGGTGCCGAAAGCGATCCTCGACCGCGGCAAGCTCGTGATCGGCGTCGGCGCGCTGCCCTCGGGTTTCCCGCCGCTGGCCTACGTCGGCACCGACCAGCGGACCCTCACCGGCGCCGAGCCCGACCTCGGCCGCCTGGTGGCCGGCGTGCTGGGGCTCGAGCCCGACGTGCAGAACGCGTCTTGGCAGAACCTGTTCGTACGCCTGCAAAGCGGCCAGTTCGACGCGGGGTTCTCCAACGTCACCGTGACCGAGCAGCGCAAGCAGCAGGGCTTCGACTTCGCCGCCTACCGCGAGGACAACCTGGGCTTCGAGGTCAAGCGCACCAGCACGTGGAACTTCGACGGCACCTACGAGAGCCTCGCCGGCAAGACCGTCGCCGTCGACTCCGGCACCAACCAGGAGAAGATCCTGCTGGAGTGGAAGAACCGGCTACAGGCCGAGGGCAGGAAGCTGGACGTGCGGAACTTCGCCGACAAGAACAGCACCTACCTCGCGCTGGACTCCGGCCGCATCGACGCCTACTTCGCCCCCAACCCCGGCATCGCCTACCACGCCGCGCAAACCGCGAGCACGCCCAACCCCACGCGCAGCGCAGGCAAGTACTCCGGGGCCGGCGCGACGCTGCAGGGCCTGATCGCGGCCACCACCAAGAAGGGCAACGGGCTCGTCGAGGCGTTGTCGGAGGCCATCGACTACCTCATCCAGCACGGCCAGTACAAGCAGTGGCTCGCCGCGTACGGGCTCGAGAACGAAGCCGTCGAAAAGGCCGCGGTCAACCCGCCCGGACTCCCGCTGGACAACTCGTGACCGAAACGAGCACCACCGAACCCACTGCTGTTCTGGACGACCCCGCGTGGGCCTCGCTCACCGGCCCGCACGCGCACTTCGCCGAACGCCGCGGCCGCCTCGTGCGCTATCCGGTCGACGTGGCCCCGTTCCTCGCCGTCGATCCCGCGGCGCGCGGCCCGGTGTGGGACGACCTCGCCGCGCTCGCCGGCCCCGGCGCGGTGGTGCCGCTGCTCGCGCGGGCCGGCACGCCGCCACCCGGCTGGGAGGTCCTGCGCGAGGCCGCGGGCGTGCAGCTCGTGGACCACGGCGTGGCGGCCGCGCCGGATCCCGAGGCCGTGCGGCTGACGGAAGCCGACGTGCCGGAAATGCTCGACCTGGTCGCCCGCACCCGGCCGGGCCCGTTCCTGCCCCGCACCGTCCTGCTCGGTACCTATCTCGGCCTGCGCCACCGCGGCGCTCTCATCGCGATGGCCGGGGAACGCCTGCACCCGCCCGGCTGGACCGAGATCAGCGCCGTCTGCACCGACCCCGACCACCGGGGTCGTGGCCTGGCCACCCGCCTCGTCCTGGCCGTCGCCGCCGGCATCCGCGACCGCGGCGAAACCCCCTTCCTGCACGCGGCGGCCCACAACCACAACGCGATCCGGCTGTACGAGTCCCTCGGCTTCCGCCTACGCCACCGCACGGTCTTCGGCCAGGTCCGGGTACCGGAGGTGGTCGAGGAGCGCTGACGTGCGGATGGTCTCGGTTTCCGGTCCGGTGTTTGGCGGGTGGTTCCGCGGGGGTACTTGGGCGGTCACCGAGAGGACGGGGGTGTCGGCCGATGACGGACGGACGCGGGAGCGACGCCAGTGGCGTCACCGATCCTCGGTTCACCCTGGGCGCCCAGGTGCTGCCGTGGGAGGTGCCCGAGGATCCGCCGCACTCGATCGCCGGGCGCTACGACGTGGAGCGGCTGATCGGCAGCGGAGGCACGGCGCGCGTCTACCGGGCGGTGGACCGCAGGCTCGGCCGCGAGGTCGCGGTCAAGGTGTACGACCGGCAATCGGTCGCGGTGGAGCAGGTGCGCCGCGTGCGGGAGCGGACGATCCAGGCCGGCATCGACCACCCGCGGGTGGTGGCCGTGCTCGACAGCGGGACGGACGGTGGCCGCCCGTTTCTCGTGATGCAGCTCGTGGACGGCGAAAACCTGGCGGAGCGCCTGTTTTCCGGGCCCCTGCCGGCCGATCAGGTGACCGATCTGGCGGTGCGGCTCGTCGAGACGGTCGCGCACATCCACGCCCGGCGCGTCGTGCATCGGGACCTCAAGCCCGCCAACATCCTGCTCGGCCCGGACGGCCCGTTGATCAGCGATTTCGGCATCGCGCACGAGCTCGGCTCGACCAGCATCACCGGCACGGGGTTCGTCACGGGCACGGCCGCGTACCTCGCGCCCGAGCAGGTCGTCGGCGAGCCGGCCGGACCCGCCGCCGATGTCTACGCGCTGGGTCTCATCCTGCTGGAATGCCTTACGGGACAACGCGAATACCCTGGCACGATGGCCGAATCGGCGATGGCGCGGCTGCACCGGCCGCCGCGCATTCCCGCCGGGTTGCCCGCACCGTTGGCGCACGCGCTCGAGCGGATGACGGCCCGGGAGCCCGCGCACCGCCCCACGGCGGTTGAGGCCCTGCAGCTGCTTCGTCAGCCCGTTACCGCGGTTGCGCCGGTTCGGCCACCGGCCGTGGCCCGCAGGCTTCGCCCGAGGCTGCTGGCCGCGTTCGGAGGCATCGCGGCCGTCACGACGGCAGCCGTCCTCGCTGTGGCGCTCACGGGACCGGACGCGCCCGGCCCCGCACCTGCCGCCCAACTTCCCGCTGCGCCGGCGCCGTCAACCGCCGCCTCCGCGAAGCCACCTACCTCCGCCGTCCCGGCGGCGGTACCGCACAACCCCGCCCCGTCGCGGCCGATCCCCGTCGCTGCGCGAGGCCCGGGCGCTCTTCCCAAGACGCCAGCCGCGGGCGGCAAAGCCAGAGGCAAACCCGAAGAGAAGGCCAAGGGCAAAGGCAAGGGCCCCGGCGGCCCGTAGCGCCTCCGCTCGCAGACACCCCACTCGCCGCAATCCCGACCGGCTCACGCTGTACGCCGGGGCCACCGCAAATCGCCGGCGGAGGCCATCTCACGTTTTACCCTCGGCCGCCGTCTACCAGGTAGAGGAGTGTCCGGCATTCGTGAACCTGGAGATTGCATGAACGCTGCACGGCAAGCGACCGTGGATCGCTGGCGCGACCGCGTCGAGTCGGGGGACTGGCCGGCGATCACCGCCGAGGTCGACGAGTACGGCGGGGCCCTGCTGCCCCGGCTGCTGGCCCCGGAGGAGACCGAGGAGATCAGGGGGCTGTACGCGCGGGACGACCTGTTCCGCAGCACCGTCGACATGGGCCGGCACCGCTTCGGCCGGGGCGAGTACCGGTACTTCCACGCGCCGTACCCGGAGCCGATCGAGCGGCTCAAGCAGGCGTTGTACCCGCGCCTGCTGCCGATCGCCCGCGACTGGTGGACCAAGCTCGGCCGGCCCGCGCCCTGGCCGGACACCCTCGACGAGTGGCTCCGGATGTGCCACGACGCCGGCCAGGCGAAGTCCACCGCGATCCTGCTCCGCTACGCCGAGAAGGACTGGAACGCCCTCCACCGCGACCTGTACGGCGACCTCGTGTTCCCGTTGCAGGTCGTGATCAACCTCAACGAGCCGGGCGTGGACCACACCGGCGGGGAGTTCCTGCTGCTGGAACAGCGCCCGCGCGCCCAGTCCCGGGGCACGGCCACCCTGCTGCCGCACGGTCACGGCTACCTGTTCACCACCCGCGACCGGCCGGTCGAATCCGCCCGCGGCTGGTCGGCGGCGCCGGTCCGCCACGGCGTGTCCGCCATCAGGTCGGGCGAACGGCACACCCTCGCCCTCGTCTTCCACGACGCGGCATGAGCGGCGAAAGCCCTTTGCTGACGAAGCCCGCCACCTACGACGCGGACCTGACGGCCACCGACGCCGAGGTCGACGCTCTCGTCCGGCTCGCCCTTGCCCGCGGCGCCCGCGACATCACGATCGGCTCCGGCCGCACCGCCCGCGCCCTCGCGACCGCCCGCGCGGTCGAATCCGCCTGGGCCCACGCCGGCGGCCGGACGCTCGGCACCGTCACCTGGCCCGAAACCGCAGCGTCCTGGCTGCGCCCGGCCTCCCGATTCGCCGCGGCCGACCCCGACCTGTGGCTCATGACCGGACCGGCCACCGGCTGGGCCCAGATGACCCGGCGCCTCTTGTGGTCGACCCCCTGGACCCCGGCCCGCACACTGGCGACCGCCGGAATCGGCGATCCGCGCACCCTCGCGCTCGTCGGCCTCGCCCACCTGCACGGCCTCACCGGCGCCACCGCGGACGGCGCCTCCTGGCACGTGGCCGGGAACGCATGACGCCGGACACATCGCACTGCGCGAGGAACGGGCCTCGCAGACCCGGCTTGGTCGTTCGAACCGGACCTCACGTTCCCGCGCAGCAGTTCGTCTACCCGGCATGGACAAGAAATCGCAGCCTCGATCCGGGAAGCACCTCCCGATGACCGACCCCGACGGCGACCAACACGAGCGCACAGCGATCGAACTCGTGTCCTGCCCCGAGTGCGGGAACGTCGCCACGATCGAATGGGCGTCCCGGCTCTCCGGCGTTCCGCACGTGAAAGTCCGGTGCCTCGAACGGCACTGGTTCCTCATGCCCGCGGAGCGCATCACCTGCTACGGCTCCGAACGGCCGTACCGTGATGCCGACGCGCCCGCGGGTTGTTCGTCCGCGCGGAGTCTGCCGGTGCCCGACAGGACAGACCACCGGACAGGCTCAGGCCCGCGTCTTCAGCCTTGATCCTTCCCGAAGTACCGTCGCCGGGGATCTCTAGGAGGCAACGGTGACCAGGCGGTCGACATCGGTCCGGCGACGATTTCTGGTGCGGCTGCTGGCCGTCGTGTGTCTGGCGGGCACGCTGGTGTCCACGGGAGCGTCCGCCGGCGCCACACCGGTTTCCGCGCTCGCCGCGCAAACCGTGACCGCCGGGCAGGCACGGTTCGAGGTCCTCTCGCCGACGCTCATCCGGACGGAGTATGCGGGCGACTCCGCCTTCGTCGACGCCGGCACGTTCAACGCGGTCGGCCGCGGCAGTTTCGCCCGGACCCCTTACACCGCAACGAAACGTGACGGCTGGCTGACCATCCGGACCAGTTCCGTCCAGCTGCGCTACAAGCTCGGCTCGGGCGCGTTCTCCGACGACAACCTCACCGTCGAGCTGCGCACGGGCGGCCAGGACGTCACAGCCCGCCCCTGGGCAGGCAAACTGACCCCGGCCTGCGCGTTCGGCGCCCTGTGCGAGGCCGAGGATCTGCAGCTGTCCGGGCCGGGCGCGGCCGACGACCACCGTGGTTACACCGGCGCCGGGTTCGCCGCGGGCTTCGCCAACGCCGGCGACGCCCTGGCGTTCCGCACGACCGCCGCGAAGGCCGGCGACTACCAGCTGGATCTTCGGTACGCCAACGGATCCGGCGGCGACGGCCAGCACACCACGCGCACGCTCACCGTCCTCGTGGACGGCGGCGATCCGCACCAGGTGTCGTTGCCGCCCACCGCCGACTGGGACACCTGGACCCTCGCCACCGTGCCGGTGACGCTGCCCGCGGGCGAGCACCAGGTCAGCATCGAGCGTGGCGCCACCGACTCGGGCAACGTCAACATCGACAGCCTCGCCGTGGTCACGGCAGGCGCCGCGTACCCGCAGCCCGTCCCGCCCGCACCCACGCCCTGTGCTTTCGGCGCGCTCTGCGAAGCCGACCAGGGCGCCCTGGCCGGCGGCGCGCACGCGGCGAGCGACCACGACGGCTACTCCGGCAAGGGCTTCCTCGCGGGCATGGAGCGGGCGGACGCGTCCAGCGCGCTCACGGTGACCGGCGTGCCCGCGAACGGCTCGTACGACCTGCAACTGCGCTACGCCGACGCGACCGCCGTCTCCGGCCAGAACCAGCCCACCACGTTGTCGGTCCGGGTGGGCGACGCCGCACCGACCAGCCTCACGCTGCCGGCGACGAGCAGCTGGAACTCGTGGCGGACCACGGCCGTCCCGGTCAAGCTGGCGGCGGGCACCGACACCGTGACGCTGGCCTGCCCCGACTCGACGAACTGCCACCTCAACATCGACACCGTCGCGATCACGAAGCCCCATGCGCCGCTGCTCGCCCCGCACGCGGCTCTCGGCGGCTACCGGCGCGGGCTCGACGGCGTGGACGGCACCGCGGTCACCGCCCCGGGAATCCTTTACCAGGACGGCTGGTCGCTGCTCGACGACACCGCTTCGGCGCTGTATGACCCGCGTACCAAGGTCGTCACCCAGCGCCAGGCGCACGGCGGCCAGGCCTACCAGGACGGATACGTGTTCGCCTACGGCCAGGACTACACCCGCGCGTTGCGGGAGCTGTCCCAGCTGACCGGGCCGTCGCTGCTGCTGCCCCGCTGGTCGTACGGCGTCTGGTACTCCGAGTACTACGACCGCACCGCCGCGGACTTCGAGCAGACCATCCTGCCGAAGTTCCGGTCGGAGAACGTGCCGCTGGACATGCTCGTGGTCGACACCGACTTCAAGACGCCGAACAAGTGGAACGGCTGGGAGATCGACCCGGCCCGTTTCCCCGACCCGGCGGCGTTCTTCCAGTGGGCGCACGATCAGGGCCTGCACACCGCGCTGAACGTCCACCCGAGCATCCTCGCCTCCGACCCGCAGTTCGCCGCGGCGCAAGCGACCGCGAAGGGCAAGCTGAAGCCCGGCAGCTGCGGCGGTGGCGGCACCGACTGCTACGTGTTCGACTTCGGCGACCCGGACCAGCTGCGCGCCTACTTCGACCTGCACCGGCCGATGGAGCAGCAGGGCAACGACCTCTGGTGGCTCGACTGGTGCTGCGACGGGTCGAGCTCCGGCCTCGCCGGCGTCACCCCGGACTCGTGGATCAACCAGCAGTACGCCGACGACGCGGCGAAGACCGTCGGCCGCGGGTTCGCGTTCTCCCGCGCGTACGGCTCACTGCAGGCCGGTGGCTACAGCTCGCCCACCGCGGTGCCCACGGGGCCCTGGGCCGACAAGCGCACCACGCTGCACTTCACCGGTGACACCATTTCCGACTGGGCCACGCTGGGATTCGAGGTCGGCTACACGCCCGGCGAGTCCGCGGCGACGGGGCTGGCTTCGGTGAGCCACGACATCGGCGGCCACACCGGGGGCCTGCAGGAACCGGGCAGCGAGCCGGGCAGCACGAAGCTGCCGGACGACCTGTACGCGCGCTGGGTGCAGCTCGGCACGTTCCAGCCGATCGACCGCCTGCACTCCAACCACAGCGACCGGTTGCCGTGGCAGTACGGGGCCGCCGCGGACACGTCGGCGACGAAGTTCCTGAACCTGCGCGAGGACCTCGTGCCCTACACGTACACGCTCGCGCAGCAGGCCACCGCCACGGGGCTGCCGATCGTGCGTCCGCTGTACCTGCAGTACCCCGGGCAGCAGGAGGCCTACGCCCAGGCAGGCGGCGAGTACCTGTACGGGCCGGACGTGCTGGTCGCTCCCGTGACGAGCCCCGGCACCACCGCCACCACGAGCGTGTGGTTCCCGCCCGGCAGCGACTGGACCGACTACTTCACGGGCAAGACCTACCACGGCGGGACCACCGCGCAGATCACCACGGGCTGGGACACCATGCCGGTGTTCCTGCGCTCGGGCGGCATCATGGTCACCCGCAGCGCCGACGTCACCGGCGACCAGGGCCACCCCCTGACCGCCACCACGGCCACCGTGGCCGGCGGCCACCAGGGCACCTTCACCCTCTACGAGGACGACGGGCAGTCACCCTCGGCCAAGGGCGCCACCACCCGCCTGACCTACACCGAGGACCCCCACTCGGCGACACTCGCGATCGACGCCATGCACGGCTCGTACCCGGGCCGGCCGGCGCAGCGCACCTGGACCGTGCGGTTCACCGCCGCCAAGGCTCCGTCGGCCGTGCTCGTCGACGGCCACCGCAGCGCCGCGAACACGTGGACCTGGGACCCCGCGACGAAAACCGTGACCGTGCGGACGCCCGCACAACCGACGGCCCGCCCGCTCACGGTGCGGTTGCTGAACTCGTAACCCGTCGTCCCGGCGGACGAGCCGTTGCGCGCCCTGCTGCTGTGGCATGGCAAGGCCCGTCGTGTGGGTGTCCGATCTGTTCAAGATCCGGCCGGCCCTCCCCGCTTACGTTGGCGGCGAGGGAACGAACGCCGACGGAGGAGAGACGGGTGCGGATCGGGATCGGACTGCCCGCCGCGGTGCCGGGGACGGACGCCGCGGGGATCGGACGGTGGGCCGCCGAGAGCGAGGAGCGGGGCTTCCGTTCGCTGGGTGTGCTCGACCGGTTGGTGTACGACAACCTGGACCCGCTGGTGGCACTGGCCGCCGCTGCGGCGTGCACGGAGCGCGTGGAGCTGCTGACCACGGTGCTGAACACCGGTTATCGCCGCAATCCGGTCGTCCTGGCGAAGCAGATCGATTCGGTCGAACGCCTTTCCGGAGGGCGGCTCACCGTCGGGCTCGGGATGGGCGGCTGGCCGGAGGACTACCACGCGAGCGGCGTCGAAATGACGAAGCGGGGCGCCCTGTTCGAGTCCACTTTGGACACGATGCGGCAGGTGTGGCGCGGCGAGCTGTCCGGGGCCTGCGGGCCGATCCCCGGCCTGCCACCAGGCCGTCCGCAGGTTTTGCTCGCCGGGGTCGTGCCCGCCGGTTTCGTCCGGGCCGCGCGGTTGGCCGACGGCTGGGTGGCGCCGTCCTTCGGGCTGGAGGTCTTGAACGAAGGGGTGGCGACGGTCCGGCGGGAGTGGGGCCGAGCCGGCCGCGAGGGGCGACCGCGGATCGTCGTCGAGCGCTACTTCTGCCTGGGGCCGCGCGCGGCGGAAACGGCCGAATCGTATGTGGCGCACTACTACGGGGCCGAGTTCTTGCCCCGCGTCCGTCTCGACGTCATCACCGACGAACCCCGCCTGCGCGAGGAGATCGGCCGGCTTTCGGAGGCCGGAGCCGACGATCTGGTGCTGTTCCCGTGCTCGGGATCACCCGAGCAGATCGGCCTGCTGGCCGGCGTCCTCGACAAAACGGCCTGGGAATCGGAAAAGGAGGCACCCCGATGAGCTCGCACAAGGAATCCGGCCTCACCACACTGGCCAACGTCGGCCCCGCCGTTGCGGGCTACTTCGAGAGCATCGGCATCACCCGGATCACGCAGCTGGCGAACCAGGACCCGGTCGAGCTGTACGAGCGGATGTCCGCGGCGGCCGGTGAACGGCTCGACCCGTGCCTGCTCGACACGGTTTTGTCCGTTGCGGACCAAGCCGCCGGGCGGCCGGCCCGACCGTGGTGGCACTACACCGCGGAGCGCAAGCAGCTACAGGCCCGGCACCTCCCAAAGTCGGATTGACAAAGGGATCCCGGCCCGTCGATCATAGAAGTCGCACTGAGCGTGACAACGTTGTCAGACACGGATCGGGAGCGACGTGACCCAGCTGAATCGCAGGCGGTTTCTGTCCGGTGGGATCGCGATCGCCGGTGGTGGCGCGCTCGGCGCGCTCGGCCTGTCGGGCATCGCCGACGCGGCCCCGGACGGCACGGCCGGTGGCCGGCCCCTTCACCTCGACGGCCACGAGATCACCGGCGGCTGGACCTTCACCGCGGCCGACGCGACAGCGGCAACCGGGGACCGGTTCGCCAGTGCCCAGCAGCTCGCGGGCCTGAAGCCGGCCGTCGTGCCGGGGACGCCGCTCACGAGCATGATCGCCAACGGCGAGTACCCCGATCCGCTGTACGGCCACATCGTGACCGACACGGTCCCGGACACCCTCAAGGACACCGGCTACTGGTACCGCGTCGCGTTCGCCGTGCCGCGGCTGATTCCGGGCCAGCGGTTCTGGCTGCAGTTCGACGGCATCAACTACCTGGGGACCGTCTGGCTCAACGGCACCGAAGTCGGCACCGTCGCGGGTGCGTTCAAGCGGAGTGTCTTCGACGTCACGGACATCATCACGAACGCGAAAGGCACCGCGTACCTGGCGGTGCTGGTCGGCAAGCTGGACTACGTCGACCCGCCGTCGCTGCCGAGCTACGCCAGCGGGGTGACGCGCGGCGGGCGCAACGGGGGCAAGACCGGGATCACCTTGAAGAACGGGCCGACGTTCTTCTGCACGGCGGGCTGGGACTGGCTGCCGACCATCCCGGACCGGGACCTGGGCATCTGGCAGCCGGTCACCTGGTCCACCACCGGCCCGGTCCGGTTGACCGACGTGCACGTCGATCCGACGCTGTCGGCCGATCTGCGCACCGCCGACGTCACGGTCGAGCTCGCCCTCGACAGCGCGTTCGGCACCGCAAAACCCGTGGTGCTGAAGGGATCCCTCGACGGTCACGACTTCGAGCGGACCGTGACCGTGCCGGCCGGGGCGTCCACGATCACGCTGACGTCGAAAGACCTCGCCTGCCTGCGCCTGGACCGCCCGAAGCTGTGGTGGCCCAACGGGTACGGCGACCCCCACCGTTATCGGCTCACGATCGCGGTGGAGTCCGGCCGTGAGGTCTGCGACGAGCGGACGGTGGACTTCGGGGTACGGCGGATCGAGTACACCAAGCCGGTCGAGTCGCCGTCCGGCGCGACCGTCGACGGTCTGGCCATCACCGTCAACAACCAGCCGATCCTGGTGATGGGCGGCAACTGGGGCCTGGACGAGGCGCTCAAACGCATTCCGCGGCAACGGCTGCGCGACCAGGTGCGGCTGCACCGCGACGCCAACCTCAACCTGATCCGCAACTGGAACGGCCAAAGCAGCACCGAAGACTTCTTCGAGGCGTGCGACGAGTACGGCATTCTGGTGTGGCAGGACTTCTTCTGCTCGACCGAAGGCCCGCCGCCCGCAGACGTCGCGCGCGACCTGGACAACATCCGCGATTGCATCGTGCGGTTCCGCAACCACCCGTCGATCCTGCTCTGGTGCGGTGGCAACGAAGGCCCGCCGCCGCAGCCGCTCGTCGACGGCCTGGACGCGCTGGTGGCCGAGCTCGACCCGAAACGCGCGGCGCTGACCAGCTCGGCCGGCGACACCGGCCAGGACCCCATCGGTGGATACAGCTCCGGCGGTCCGTACCACTGGGTCACCCCCGGCACCCACTTTTCGCTCAACGACGGCACGAAGTGGCCCCCGTTCCACAACGAGGTCGGCTCGTACTCGATCCCGACGCTGGAGTTCATCCGCAAGATGCTCCCCGAGTCGTCGTGGGAACACCCGGACGACTTCTGGGCCGACCGCGACGTCAACGGCAACGGCGGCAACGGCGGCGGCGCCGGGTACCTGGCGCTCATCGCGCAGCGGTACGGCGAGGTGCTGAACCTCCCGGACTTCGCGCGCAAGTCGCAGCTGATGAACTACGAGTGCATCAGGGCGATCTACGAGGCGCACGCCGCGAACATGATCAGCGCGTCGCCGGGCAAGCCGTACCCGCGCACCGGCGTCATCATGTGGATGACCAACCCCGCGCAGCCCAGCTTCGTCTGGCAGATGTACACCCACGACCTCGAGGCGCACTCGGCGTTCTACGCGGTCCAGCACGCCTGCCGGCGGGTCAACGTGATCCTCGACCGCCAGACCCTCGACGTGGTGGTGGCCAACCACACCCGGTCGGCCGTGCGCGGCACCGTCGACGCCACGCTCTACGCCCTGAACGGCACGGTGTTCGCCCAGACTTCCCTGCGCGTGCCCGCCGCGGCCGCCTCCGACCACACCGTCATCGGCACCCTCGCGCCCCAGCTCGCCGCCACCCCCGACGACGTCGCCTTCGTCCGCCTGTCCCTCAAGGACCAGCACGGTACGGAACTGGTCCGCACCTTCTCCTGGCTCGAGAACCCGGCGCGCCCCACGGGATTCGCAAGCCTGGACACCGCTCCCGCCCCCGCCGTCTCCATCACCGCCGACGCCCGGCGCGACCGCGACGAGCTCACCCTGACCGCGGAGGTCACCAACACCGGCCACTCCGTGGCCCTCATGCTGCACCTGCAGGCCTACGACACCCACACCGGCGACCGCATCCTGCCCGCCACCTTCAGCGACAACTACCTCAACCTGGCCCCCGGCGAGTCGACCACCGTCCACACGCAACTGACCGCCGACCAAACCCGCCGCCACCCGTCCCTCGGCATCCGCGTCGACGGGTGGAAGATCGACCAGCCCGCTTCCCACCTGCGCGGCCACGGCATGGCCGTTACCTTCAACCAGGCCGCCCTTTCCACCCACCCCCCGACGAAAACCTTCGGCGCGTAGCCGGAAGCGAGGGGTCCGGCCGAAACGCCTGATCCCTCGCTTGCGGCCGGCCAGCGACGGAACGCTGTCCTGATCGACGGGTGACGCCGCGTCAGCGCCGTGGGTGCTCGGCCGAGGGTTGTTGGGTGGCGTGGCCGGCGTTCGTGTTCGGCATCTGCTTGTCGCTGGTGGCCAACATCTGCTCGGTGACGACGCTGAGCCCGCTTCAGGTGACAGTGGCTGCTTGTCCTCCGTCGGTGTTGCTGATGGCAGTCGAGCTGCTCGACGGCGCACGGAAGCGCCGGACAGCGGTCGAGACTGGCTCCGAGACGGCTTCCGCACGCCGAGAGTGGAGCGAACGCGGTCTCGGGCTCGCCACAAAGGACGGGTCACGAAACCGCCGAGATCGTCGGCTCGCACTCCGTGTCGCATCCGTCCACAGCGGGCGGGATGACGGCCGAGCAGCGGATGTGGGAGCACCACCGGCGTGAAGCAGCCGGCGGTCGGACTCCGAATGGAGCCGAGTTGGATCGGGTGGCCGGTACGCACAACGACGGTCGGCGGATCTTGCGCCAGTGGCGAACTGCCAAGAAGACCCCCGGATGAACGGGTGTGCCTGCGCGGGGTACACCGAAGGTGAGTAGCGCGGACTACCGGTTGATCCTGGCCAACGAGCGCACCTTCCCTGCGTAGCTGCGCACCGTACTTGCGTTGAGCGCTGCTGGGTTGGTCAGGGCGTGATCGAGCCGGCGGAGTTTGAGGCTCATTTTTTGGTGGTGCACCTGACTGACCGGAGGTCGATCTCCACACCGATCAGCAGGGCGAAGTGGCCCACCCACAGCCACGCGAGAAAGATCACCACAGTGCCGAGCGCGCCGTAGCCACCGGCGGCGAAGTTCGCGTTGTACCAGGAGAACGCGCCGGATCCGGCGAGCCAGAGGAGCACGCCGACAACGCCGCCCCGACTCACCCATTTGGCTCGCCCGCGCGGGGCTCCCGGGGCGGCGGGCAGTCCTCGCTGCAGCAGCCCGAAGAAGATCAGGAGCACTGCGAACAACAGCGGCCAGCGCAGTACGTGCCAAAGGCCCGCGACCAGGTCGGGCAGCCCGACCGCCCGCTCGAGGGCGGCGCCGAGCGGACCGCCGGCCAGCAGCGCGAGAGTGATCCCGGCCAGCAGGGCGAGCATCAGGAGAGTCAGCGGAAGCCGCGAGAGCTTGGCGACCCAGGGCAGTCGGGTGTCCGGCACGCCGCGAATCCCGCCGATCGCGCGTTGGCAGGCGGCGACGTAGCCCGAGACCGCCCACACGCTCGCGACCAGTCCGACCCCCACGACAGTTCCGGCCGCGGTGTGGTCGCGCAGGGCGTCGCGCAGAACCGGGCCCACCCCGGCGGCGCCGGCCGGCAGCAGCTCGACAAAACCATCGACGACGACGTCGGTGTCGGGAGTGGAGCGCAGGGTCAGCTCGAGAATTGCGACCAGCACGATGAGCGCCGGGAAGATCGCCAGCAGGCCGAAGTAGGTCAGTGCGGCGGCTCGGTCGGGTAGCTGGTCCTCGGCTACGACTCGCAGCGCGGCCTCGACTCGCCTGCGCAGCGCGCGAACCAGCGGAGCCGAGTTTGTCACGTGCTCATGCACCTCCTTTCGCCAAGTCTGCGCCGGCTTCGTCGGCGTGACCTCGTCCGGGAGGGTGGAGACCTCGAGCTGTGTCCCTCCGCCCCCATCCTCTTGTGCGACATCCGTTTCCGCAGCCACGCGCCAAGACCCCGGGCCCGGGCGCGTGGCGGGGCGTTTCTCACCTGGGAAGGGTGATGTGTCAGCGGTGGTCTCGGTGGTGGTTCTGCGAGGTTGCGAACACGAACGACACGAGG
Organism: Amycolatopsis sp. NPDC047767; assembly: GCF_040704195.1. Taxonomy (NCBI): domain Bacteria; kingdom Bacillati; phylum Actinomycetota; class Actinomycetes; order Pseudonocardiales; family Pseudonocardiaceae; genus Amycolatopsis; species Amycolatopsis sp. NPDC047767. Next base: position 116,732 of record NZ_JBEYSJ010000015.1, on the reverse strand, counting down.
GTGACGATCTCGGAATGAGGAGCACCTGGGGTCTGGTGTCAAGCGGCGGTTGGTTTGACGCAACGTGTTCGGCCGTGTGGGGCGTGTCGTTGATGAGCTGCTGGTACACGGCATCGGCGAGGTATCGAGTTTGGAACCCAGCGGCTCGCGACGCGCCCGTTCACCGGCTGTACTCGCTGCTCCGGGTGGTCAACCGCGCAGGTCGAGGGGTCCGCGATCACGCCGTCGGCGCGTATCTCAAGGTCGCGGCGACGTCGCCGCCGCGCGGGACGTCCTCGTGGCGGACGGCGAGCAGGTAGGCGCCCGACAGCCAGGCCCGGCGCGCGATCTCGTCGACGAGATCGACGGGGCCGGGAGCTCCGAAGGTCACCTCGCCCGAGTCGTCGACCTCGCCGGGGACGGTGGCGTCTATGTCCACGAACAGCGTGTGCACGGCGCCGCGCGTGGCGAAGCGGGCCAGGTCGGCGAGGTCGGTCGAGGTGCGACCCTGCCCGAAGCGTTCGTCGAAGGTGCTTTTCTCTTCGTCGAGCCGCGCGGCGTACCAACGGTCGAGGACCGCGCGGGCTTCGGTGACCAGCTCGCCGTCACCGCGGTCCTCCGGGTTGCCGGGCACGCTGTGGGGCACCAGGTCGGGGTAGCCGCAGTGCACGCGGAAGATGCTGTCGAGCGGCTCCGTAGCGGCGAGGACGAGCGGCACGCCGTGGCCGGGCAGCACCTCGCGCAGCGCGCCGTCGACCAGCCGGGAGAACTGCGCCATGCGCAGTTTCTGTCCCTCCGCGCCCTGCACCCGGCGGCTCGGTGCGCGGTCCTTGACGGATGCCTTGCCGACGGCGGACGCCACGTCCGCGGGCATGCCCGGCACGCGTATCTCACGCGGCGGAGCGTCGGGCACGGTTTCCAGCACCCGCGCCGAACCCTGGGCGAGCGCCAGCACGAACGCGGTCTGCGGGAAGGTCACTGCGCGCATCAGCGGTTTGACGAAGAACCGTGTGGCTCCGACTGCGGCCGGCGTGAGGCGGTTGGGCAGCCGAAAGCTGTGCAGCGAGGTCGGCGTCGCGAACACGGCGAGGCTGCGCGCCTGGTGCCGCCAGAAGACCCCGGAGTCCTCGTCCTCCAGCACGGCGAGTTGTTCTTCCAGTGCCGCGAGGTCGTGCTGGTCCACGTCGCCGAGCTGTGCCAGCGCTTCCCGGACTCCGTTCTTGGAGGCGATCCGCTCCGCCTCGCCCGGTGACGTGGGCTCGGTCTGCAGGTAGATCGACACGGCGGCCGGAGCTTCGGCCTGCCAGAGCGCGTCGATCTCGGAGCGGGTCGGGATGTCGGTGTACAACGTCATGCGGTTCCTCCTCATCGAGGTGTCCGTCCGCCCGTCCTGCCTGAGGCAGGGCAGGAAGCTCCATTCTCGACAGTAGGTCCAGGCACGGCGGGAAACCATGGAAGTCCGGTGACCCGGCGTTCGACGTAACTCTCTGCGGTCCTTGGAACGTAGGGGCCGGCACCGCCGCGATGAACCCGACGCCATCGAACAAGTACTCAGGCGGCTGACCGACCCTCGCCAATACCCTCACGACCGAGAGTCAGCAGACAAGGTGCGAGACGGGCTCAATCACCTGCTGGAAGTCGAGAACTTGCACGTTGAGCTGGACGGCGAGCTGCGCCCGGTCATCACGAGGTCTGCACGTTGTGCGTCGCGACAGCGCCTTGCCGCGGACTCACGCTGGCCCCGCCTTTCGCATCGAGTCGATGGCCAGGCCGCTGCCGAGTGTGGCGGGGGCGGGGCGGGTGGGCGAGACTGCTTCGATGGTTTCCGAGTACGCCCAGAGCGATCAATTCCGTGGTGCTCGTATCCGCCTGTGCAATCTCGCCGGCCTCGAGATCCGCGATTGCGAGGTGAATGGCCTGAAGATCGTCGACTGCTACGGCAGGGACGTCTATCTCGGTGGTGACTTCGAGCGCCTGGTCGTCAACGATGTCGACGTGACCGCCTACGTCGAGGCGGAACTCGACCGCCGGCACCCCGTGCGGGTGCTGGCGCGGGACGCGGCATCCCCCGCGGACTACGGGGCTGCGTGGGACGCGATCGAGGCCCTGTGGGGCGCGACGCTTGACCGGGCGAGGCTGTTGCCCGAGGCCAGACTGCACGAGCGGGTGGCGGGCGAGTGGTCGTTTGTCGAGACGCAACGGCATCTGCTGTTCGCGTGCGATGCCTGGCTCGGCAACGCCGTGCTCGAGGAGGAAGCGCCCTACCACCCGTGGGGCCTGCCCGCCGGGGGGATGCCGCCCGACGCGGCGGCGAAGCTGGGCCTGGACCTTGACGCCACCCCGTCGCTCGACGAGGTGCTCGCGCCACGGCTGGCCCGCATGGCCGTGATGCGGCGTGTCGTCGAAGGGCTCACTCCGGCCGAGCTCGACCGGGTGTGCGGTCGCAAGCCGGCGCACCCGTATCCCGACACGGAGTACGTCGTGCGCCGCTGTCTCAAGGTAGTGCTGAAAGAAGAAGGCGAGCACCACCGTTACGCGGCGCGCGACCTTGCGGTGCTCGAGGCAGGTGTGCCTGAACCGCAGTAGTCTTCGAGCTATTCCCCGGCCAGGTGGCGAGCCCTGGTGTCCGTGATGGGTGACGGAGGTCGGCGGCTCCACGGTCGTTCAGATCGCCTTGCCGAACGACCTCGCGGGCGTGGAAACCTTCCCGGGAAGCTACTTCCTCAACACGGAGGCTGAGGTCGTTGTTGACCTCACGCCGCTTGAATTCGCCGAGCACGCGAGCGTTGAGATCACTTCGGCGAAAGCTCGGGACATCCTGGACGAGCTTGGCTCGCATTCTGCCCCGAAACGATTACCGTGATATGAATGATTTTCTGAACGACTTGACCAAGTTATCCCTGGGAAAATTTCTGCTTTTGTACCGGGTGCTGCCAAGTTACGATAGTCGAATTTGGTCGTCGAAAAACCGTGGAGGAACAAGGTGCACCAGAATCGTTCGGACTCCGGTCCGGTCATGGACGAGACTCCGGACATCAAGCCGCGCAGTCGCGATGTCACGGACGGCCTGGAGCGCACCGCTGCGCGCGGGATGCTGCGGGCTGTGGGCATGGGTGACGACGACTGGGTGAAGCCCCAGATCGGTGTCGCTTCGTCGTGGAACGAGATCACGCCGTGCAACCTGTCGCTGGACCGGCTGGCGAAGGCGAGCAAGGACGGCGTGCACGCCGCGGGTGGCTATCCGCTGGAGTTCGGCACGATTTCGGTGTCCGACGGTATCTCGATGGGCCATGAGGGCATGCATTTCTCGCTGGTGTCGCGTGAGGTGATCGCGGACAGTGTGGAGACGGTGATGCAGGCCGAGCGGTTGGACGGCTCGGTGCTGCTGGCCGGGTGTGACAAGTCGTTGCCGGGAATGCTGATGGCGGCTGCCCGGCTTGACCTGGCCAGTGTGTTCCTCTACGCCGGTTCGATTCTGCCCGGCCGGGTCACGCTGTCGGATGGCGGCGAGCGCGAAGTCACGATCATCGACGCGTTCGAGGCCGTCGGTGCGTGCGCCAGGGGCCTGATGAGCCGCGAGGACGTCGGGCTGATCGAGCGCGCTATCTGTCCCGGCGAGGGCGCGTGCGGCGGGATGTACACGGCGAACACGATGGCCAGTGCGGCCGAGGCGCTGGGGATGTCGTTGCCCGGCAGTGCGGCTCCGCCGGCGACGGACCGGCGGCGTGACGGGTTTGCGCGGCGGTCGGGTCAGGCGGTGGTCGAGATGCTGCGCAAGGGGATCACCGCTCGGCGGATCATGACCCGGGAGGCGTTCGAGAACGCGATCGCCGTGGTGATGGCGTTCGGCGGCTCCACCAACGCGGTGCTGCACCTGCTCGCGATCGCGCACGAGGCGGAGGTGCCGCTGAGTCTGGACGACTTCACGCGGATCGGTGCGCGGGTGCCGCACCTGGCCGACGTGAAACCGTTCGGGCGGTATGTGATGACCGATGTCGATCGCATCGGCGGCGTGCCGGTGGTGATGAAAGCGTTGCTGGACGCGGGTCTTCTGCACGGCGATTGCCTGACCGTGACCGGGCGTACGGTCGCCGAGAACCTGGCCGAGATCGCGCCGCCGGACCCGGACGGCACGGTGCTGCGCGCGATGGCCTCGCCGATCCACCCGACCGGCGGCATCACGATCCTGCGTGGTTCCCTGGCGCCGGAGGGCGCGGTCGTGAAGTCCGCCGGTTTCGACTCGGACGTGTTCACCGGCACGGCCAGGGTGTTCGATCGCGAACGCGCCGCGATGGACGCGCTGGAGGACGGCACGATCGTCGCGGGCGACGTCGTGGTGATCCGCTACGAGGGCCCCAAGGGCGGGCCGGGGATGCGGGAGATGCTCGCCATCACCGCGGCGATCAAGGGTGCGGGGCTCGGCAAGGACGTCCTGCTGCTGACCGACGGCCGTTTCTCCGGCGGCACGACCGGCCTGTGTGTCGGCCATGTCGCCCCCGAGGCAGCCGACGGCGGGCCGATCGCCTTCGTCCGCGATGGCGATCCCGTCAGCCTCAACGTCGCGACCGGCATGCTGGACCTCGGCGTGGATGCCGCCGAGCTGGCCGCCCGCCGCGCGGGCTGGACCCCACTGCCCGACCGCTACACACGCGGCGTGCTGGCCAAGTACTCCAGGCTCGTCGGCTCGGCCTCCCAGGGCGCTGTCTGCGGGTAACGCAGCCAGGACTGCGCCCGGCGATCCGGCCGGGCGTGGCCGTCGCTCATGACCGAATGGTCAAGCGGAACGAGGCGAAGGGCGCTGGCAATTTCTGTTGGTGCCGGGCTCAGTGGATGAGCCGCTCAGGAAAGTGGGGACGGCGCCGGTCGCTGCCGCGTGTGTGGCATGAGTGCTCAAGCCCATGAGGAAAGGTTCACGACGTTCCCCGGCCCCGGCCACCCTGACGAAGCGGGCGTCGGCGCCGGGTTCGCTGGTGCTCTGTCCGAGGACGCCCTCGACGACGCCGAGAAAAGTCTGCTCCCGATCGCAGCAGACAAGGCCTCTCGGCACCAGGCGGCGCTCGAGCAGTCGGCGCAGAAGCCTTGAACCTCGGGCTGCCTGGCCGGCCGCCAATGCACAGGCAAGACTGGTCTCGAAGACTCCGGCAAGGCTTCGGGGCGCGGCGCCGCAGCTGCCGTCGGATTCGCCTCGTGTGCAGTGAGCCAGAAGCTGTGTGCCTTGCTGGGGTCTGCGCTGAGGGCGCCGTTCGGGCCGACGCGGGCGCAGGCGGGGTTGGGGGCTGCGAGCGTGCGGACGCCGTCGGCGAGCATGGCGGCGCGGGCGTCTCCCGTCCCGGTTGATGACCGGTGCGGGACACCGGAAATCCCGCGCGCGAGGGCGTCGAACCAGTGGGGGCGGACATCGGGCGTGCAGGCGCCGGACCTGTCGCTTTCAGCGCGGTTGCCAGGAGTGGCCTGGCCGGCTGCGGTTGACTGGACGTATCGGCTGCTTTCGACGGCGGTCTGGTCGGCTGCTACGGAGATCGGGTGGCCGACGACGTCGCCGGCAATCCGCGTTCGAACGACAGTCGCAGCGGACCCGAAGGTGCGGCCGTCCGCAACCAGTCGGCGGGATTCGTGCCACACCGCGAAAGCCTGGCGCTCATGGTGGGTTGGACATGAAGTTCGGGCGCGACTTGTTGAGGAACTCTTCGATCACGGTGACCACTGTGGACGGTAGACAACCGGAAGAAACTCTTCCACATAACATAAATCCCCAGGCCGGAGAAGATCCGAACCTGGGGAGTGAGGGTGCGCCATCAGGGACTCGAACCCCGAACCCGCTGGTTAAGAGCCAGCTGCTCTGCCAATTGAGCTAATGGCGCTTGGTGGTGCCCGCCGCTTTGGTTTCCCTCGGCGACGTGGAAAAGATTAGCAGGCTGTTCAAGCCGCGTTTCAGGGGGGTCCCCTTAAGCGCGCGCGGGGGGTCGCCGCGGCGGCGGGAGGGCTCCTAGCTGCGCGTTCCCGTTCAGTCTGGCAGATCGGGGGCCGTTGTGGGGGTTGTCGAGGTCATGAAGCGGCCGTTGACAACTGTACGTCGTACAGGTAACTCTGGTCTCATGTACGGCGTACAGGAGAACATCCTCGCCACCCCACTCACGCTGCCCAATGGCACCGTCCTCGCCAATCGGCTGGCGAAGGCCGCCACGAGTGAGCACTTGGCCGACCGGCGGGGCGCGCCGACGCGGCAACTCGCGGAGGCCTACCGACGGCTCGCGCACTCGGGTGCCGGGCTGCTGATCAGCGGAAACGTCATGGTCGACGGCTCGGCGCTGGAGGCTCAGCGCAACGTCGTGATCGAAGACTTCCGGCACCTGCCCGAGCTGCGGCGCTGGGCGGCCGCGACCGTGGGCACCGACACCAAACTGCTCCTGCAGCTCTCGCACCCCGGCCGCCAGTCGATGCGTGGCCTGAAGCTCGCCGGGCGGCAGCAGGATGTCGTCGCGCCGTCGGCGGTGCTCCTGGACCTGGGGAAGTGGCTCTTCCGTCGGCCGCGGGCGCTGTCGGACGTGGAAGTCAGCACACTGGTCGCGCGCTTCGCCACGGCCGCGTACGTCGCCGCCGAAGCGGGCTTCGCCGGCGTCCAGCTCCACGCGGCCCACGGCTACCTGCTCAACCAGTTCCTGTCTCCGCTCGTCAACCGCCGTGACGACCGCTGGGGCGGGTCACCGGAGAACCGGATGCGCTTCCTGCTGGAGGTCGTCCGCGCGATCCGCGCCGGCACGCCTCCGGACTTCATCCTCTCGGTCAAGCTCAACTCCGCCGACTTCCAGCGCGGCGGCTTCGCCCCCGAAGACGCCCTCGCGGTCACCAAGGCCCTCGAACAGGAAGAGGTCGACTTCCTGGAAGTATCCGGCGGCACCTACGAAAGCATCGCCGTCGTCGACGGCACCCCTCAACGCGCCTCAACCCTCGCCCGCGAGGCCTACTTCCACGACTTCGCCGAAGACTTCGCCCGCGAGCTCACGATTCCCCTCATGCTCACCGGCGGCTTCCGCTCCCACGCCGCCATGGTCGACGCCGTCTCCTCCGGCTCCGTCGACCTCGTCGGCCTGGCCCGCCCCATCACCCACGACCCGACCTTCCCCCACCGACTTCTCACGACCCCCACTGCCCGCAGCGCCGCCCCCACCCCCAAGATCGGCCAGAAGCTCCTGGACGACCTCCTCAACTCTTCCTGGCACCAACAACAGCTCTCCCGCCTGGGCCGCGGCGCCCGCCCGCGCCCCTCCCGCCGCCCCACCACCGCCCTCGTCATCGCCGCCCTCACCACCCTCCACGACGCCCTCTTCTTCTCCTAACCCTCCACAAAGGACGAGGAATACCCCACGACCTAGGGTGACGACACGGGATGGGGTCCAGGGGGCTCGCCCCCTGGCGGGGGTCTGGGGGTCCGACCCCCAGAAAAAGGCGAAACCCCAGCCTGGGGAAAGGTGCCCGAAGGTCACCGACCAGACTGGGGTGATGGGGTGAGCGACGGGTTTCGAACCCGCGACCTCCTGGACCACAACCAGGTGCTCTACCAGCTGAGCTACGCCCACCATCTGCGAGGGATCGTTGCGATCACCTTGCTGCGGAATATCGTAGCGTGCCCTCGCGAGGGGTTTTCACCGGGTCAGCTTCGGTGGCGTTCCTGCACTTCGGCGGCCGCGGCTTTGGCTTGTTCGCTGGTCGGCCCGGGTTGGGGGACGAAGGCGACGTTGCGGTAGTAGTCGAGTTCGCCGATGGATTCCTTGATGTCGGCGAGCGCGCGGTGGGCGAGGCCCTTCTCCGGCTTCGCGTAGTAGATCCGCGGGTACCAGCGCCGCACGAGTTCCTTGACCGACGACACGTCGACCATGCGGTAGTGCAGGTGGCTGTCGAGCGCCGGCATGTCGCGGGAGATGAAGCCGCGGTCGGTGGCGATGGAGTTGCCCGCCAGGGGGGCCGTGCCGGGGTCGGGGACGTGCTCGCGGATGTAGTCGAGCACGCGCTGCTCGGCTTCGGCGAGCGTCACCGCGGAGGCGCGGACCTCTTCGGTGAGCCCGGACTTGGCGTGCATGTCGTGGACCACCTGCGGCATGCCGTCGAGCGTGGTGTCGTCGGTGTGGATGACGATGTCGACTCCCTCGCCGAGGACGTTGAGGTCGGCGTCGGTCACGAGGGCGGCTATTTCGATCAACGCGTCTTTGCCGAGGTCGAGCCCCGTCATCTCGCAGTCGATCCAGACTAGGTGGTCGGTCACCCGGACAACCCTAACCCGACACGGGGATGTCAGCCGGGTTACCTGCGCATTCGGCGCGTTACGCTCGGGCAGCCAGGTGAAAGAGTGTGATTTCGGACTCGGAACGGGGTGCGGCCAGTGGCCGAGCAGGGGTCGGGGCCTGCGGCGGAGATCGCGCAGGGTTACGTGAGTGAGGGCGCCGCGGTGGAGCTGGGCGCCGTGGTGATCGACGGGCGGACCGAGGCGGCCGCGGCCGTGCGGCTGCCGCTGGCCACGCTGAACCGCCACGGTCTGGTGGCGGGTGCGACCGGCACCGGCAAGACGAAGACGTTGCAGCTGATCTCGGAGCAGCTCTCCGCCGCGGGTGTGCCGGTGGTGCTGGCCGACGTGAAGGGCGACCTTTCGGGCCTGTCGGCGGCGAGCGAGGCGAACGACAAGCTCACGAAACGCGCGCAGGAGCTGGGTGACGACTGGGCGCCGGCCGCGAGCCCGGTGCAGTTCCTGTCGCTGGGTACCGGCGGCAAGGGGTCGCCGATCCGGGCCACGATCACGAGCTTCGGCCCGGTGCTGCTGTCCAAGGTGCTGGACCTGAACGAGACGCAGGAGTCGACGCTCGGCCTGATCTTCCACTGGGCCGACCAGCGCGGGCTGGCTCTGCTCGACACGAAGGACCTGCGGTCGGTGATCACGCACCTGACCAGCGACGAGGGCAAAGCCGACCTCAAGGGCATCGGCGGCGTCTCCGCGGCGACGGCCGGGGTGATCCTGCGCGCACTGTCCAATCTGGAAGCCCAGGGCGGCGAGGACTTCTTCGGCGAGCCCGAGCTGGACGTGCACGACCTGATGCGCCAGGCCGACGGCAAAGGCGTGGTGACGCTGCTGGAGCTGGACAACCTGCAGTCGAAGCCGGCGTTGTTCTCGACGTTCCTCATGTGGTTGCTGGCCGAGCTGTTCGAGGAGCTGCCCGAGGAGGGCGATCTCGACAAGCCGAAGCTCGTGTTCTTCTTCGACGAGGCGCACCTGCTGTTCAACGACGCGTCGAAGGCGTTCCTGGAGCGCATCGAGCAGACGGTGAAGCTGATCCGGTCGAAGGGCGTCGGCGTGTTCTTCTGCACGCAGCTGCCCACCGACATCCCGAACGCCGTGCTGTCGCAGCTGGGCGCGCGGGTGCAGCACGCGCTGCGCGCGTTCACGCCCGACGACCAGAAAGCCCTGGCCAGGACGGTGAAGACGTACCCGAAGACGCCCCACTACGACCTCGAGTCGGCGCTGACGTCGCTCGGGATCGGCGAGGCGGTGGTCACGGTGCTGTCCGAACGGGGTGCGCCGACGCCGGTCGCGTGGACGCGGCTGCGGGCGCCGCGGTCGAAGATGGGCTCGGTCGGGGACGAGGCGGTGGCCGCGGCGGTCGCGGCGTCCGACCTGAACGCGAAGTACTCGGAGACGATCGACCGGGAGTCGGCGTACGAGAAGCTGGCGGCTCGGGTCGCGGCGCCTGCCCAGCCGCCTGCTGCCGAGGCCCCAGCCCCTGCTCCCGCTCCGGTTCCGGCGGGGAAGGCCGAGGATCCCGGACTGATCTCCCAGGCCATGAGCAACCCGGCGGTGAAGTCGTTCATGCGCTCGGCCGCGTCCGCGTTGGGGCGGGAGATCACGCGGGGGCTGTTCGGCAACCGGCGGCGGTGAGAAATACCTGACACGACCTGGCAGGTATGGCGGGCAGGCTGAGCGCATCCGATCGGAAGGAACGAGCCATGACCAGCACCGCGACCGCCACGTTCGAGCTGGACAAGTGGGAGCCGCAGGCCGAGGACGAGACGGGTGGCACCGAGTTCGCGCGGGTGGCCATCGCCAAGACGTTCACGGGTGCGGTGGAGGGCACCAGCACCGTCGAGATGCTGACGGCCTCGAACGCCACTTCGCGCGCGTACGTCGCCTTCGAGCGACTGTCGGTGTCCGTCGACGGGCGCAAGGGTTCATTCGTGCTGCGGCACACGGCGGGTGACGAAGGCCTGTCGCTGCTCATCCTCGCGGGCTCAGGCTCGGGAGAGCTGACGGGTATCTCCGGCTCCGCCGCCATCACCCAGGACGAAGCCGGCAACCACGCGTTCACGCTGACCTACGAGCTCCCGGCAGCGTGAAAGCCGCTCTCTCAGGGCCCCGAAACCCTGGGAGAGCGGCTTTCACCGTGGTTTCCCCGCCACCCCGATTCGAGCGAGGAAAGTCGGACGGGCCGCCCCGACCGCGGTCCGTCCGCGACCGCGTCAGCCGTTGACGATCTGGTTCACGATCGTCTTGGCGTCGTTGACCGGGATCGCGAAGCCGATCCCGACGCTGCCCGCGGAGCCTCCTGCCGCCGACGGGCTGTAGAGGGCCGAGTTGATGCCGATGACCTGGCCCTGGGCGTCGACGAGCGCGCCGCCGGAGTTGCCCTGGTTGATCGAGGCGTCGGTCTGGATCGCGGTGTAGCTGGGGCCGTTGTCGGCCTGGTTCGATGTGCGGCTGAACGGCGACTGCTGTTGCTGCTCGCCCCCGCCGACGTCGGACAGCGGCCGGTTCAGCGCGCTGACGATGCCGGTGGTCACGGTGTTCTGCAGCCCGCCCGGCGAGCCGATGGCGATCACTTCCTGGCCGACCGCGAGCTTGCTCGAGTCGCCGAGGGTGGCGGCGGTGAGGCCGCTGGCGTCCTTGGCCTGGAGCACCGCGATGTCGCCCTTGGTGTCGGCGCCGACCACGCTGGCCTGGTACTTCTTGCCGTCGGACGTCGTGATCGTGACGTCGCCGACCGCGCCGTCGACCACGTGGGCGTTGGTGAGGATCCGGCCGTCGGAGGTCAGGATGACGCCCGAGCCGATGGCTTCGCCCTGGCCGGTGTCGACGTTGACCTGCACGACGCTCGGCAGCACCTTCGCCGCGACCGTGCTGACGTCGCCGGTGGAGGTCGTGTTGCTGACCGTCTGCCCGGCGACCGCGGAGGACGACGCGGGCGAGGCCACCGACGTGGTGGTCAGCCCGACGATCGCCGCGCCGGCGCCACCGCCGACGAGCGCCGCGGCGAGCGCGGTCGCGCCGACGACGGCGGCCAGCTTGCCGCCCCGTCGCTTCGGCTGCGTCGCGTGCTGAGCCTGCGGCTGCTGCGTGAAGAGCGGATTCGGCGCGGCCTGCTGGTGGCAGTACTGCCCGTACTGGGCGTACGGGCCGTACTGCGGCTGGGTGTGCTGCTGGGCGTTCTGCTGAGCAGCGTTCGGGTGGGTCTGGTGCGGCTGGTGCCCACCGGGTGAGGCGGGGCCGGGCCGACTCGCGTTCTCGGTCATGACACCAGGTTCGCGGCCGTGGTTGTGAGAACCCTGTGGAAATCCCTTCGGCTTTGCTGAGAAGAATCAGCTGAGAATCCTCAGGCGTTCCTCAGCCTGGGCGGGTGGGTTTCAGTCGAAGAATTTCGGGACGTCGAGGGCACCTCCCGAGGCTTCGAACTCGTCGTGCACGGCTTGGCGCAGCGTCGCGTCGGCGAGGTAGTCGGCGGCGGTGAGGGCGAGGCCGAGCGCGCCGTCGACCACGGCCTTGTCGCCCGAGGGCGACCCGGCGGCTTCGGCGAACTCCTTGGTGTGCAAGGCAACCGTCGGTCCGGAGACGGCGATCATCGGGTGCAGCGCGGGCATCCGGTACGACAAGTTGCCCAGGTCCGTGGACCCGGTGAGGAACTCCGGCACGATGCCCGGCGGCAGTGGTTTGCGGCCGGTGTCGGCCTGGTTCACCGACCACCGCCCGGCGAGTGTGGTGTTGAAACGGATCGGCAGGTACGCCGGCTGCGAATCCCACGTCAGCTCCACGCCACAGCCCGTCATTTCGGCAGCGCCGTGGGCGATCGCGGTCATCCGCTTCGCGAGGTCGCGCAACGTCTCGGGGTCGGCCGAGCGGAGGTAGAACAGGAGCGCGGCGCGTTCGGGGATCACATTGGGCCGGGCGCCGCCGTCGGTGAAGACACCGTGCACGCGGTCGGTGGAGGGCAGTTGCTGACGCAGCATCGACACGCCCTGGTAGGCCGCCACCGCCGCGTCGAGTGCGTTGCGCCCCATGAACGGCTGCGCCGACGCGTGGGCCCCGACGCCGTGGAACACCATCTCCAGCTGCCGCCGGCCGAGGAACGGGTGCAGCGCGATGTCGTGGCTGAACGGGTGGAGCATGATCACGGCGTCGACGTCGTCGAACACCCCGGCGCGCGCGAGCGTCTCCTTGCCGCCACCGCCTTCCTCCGCGGGCGTGCCGATCAGGGACACGCGCCCGCCGGCCTGCTCGGCGACGGCCGCGGCACCCAGGAACCCGCCGGCGCCGGCGGTGCAGATGACGTTGTGCCCGCACGCGTGGCCGAGCCCGGGCAGGGCGTCGTACTCCGAGAGCACGGCGATGTGCGGCCCGCCGTTGTCCGGCGTGCTCGCGCGCAGCGCCGTGTCGAGGCCGCCGAGGCCCACCGTGACCTCGTGGCCGTGGGCGCGCAGGAGCTCCGCCAGCGCGCCGGCGGAGCGGTGCTCGGTGAAGCCCTCTTCCGGGTGGGCGTGCAGGTCTTGGCTCAGCGCAACGAGTTCGTCGGCGCGGGCCCGCACTTCTCGTTCCACGGCCGCGCGCACGCCGGACTCGGCTCCGGTGTGGTCGGAGCCGAGGGGCTCGGCGGCCGCGACGGCTTCGGCCGTGGCCTCGATCAGGGCGCGCAGGTGGGAGTCGTCGGGTGGGACGGGAGCGGCGTCGGTCATGCGGGGATGCTATCCCCGGGCACCGACAAAGTGGATCAGTTCGCCCCGGGCAGCTCGCCGGCGACGATCTGGGTGACGCCCGCGAACCGCTCGGCGACGATGCGGAAACCCCGCGCGCGCAAGGCGGCCGCGATCTCGCCGCGGTCGAACATCCGCTGTCCGCTGAGGATCCCGCCCGCCGTGTCGACGACTCGCGCGGGTTGCCAGTCTCGCCGCGCGCTCGTCAGCAGCACGACGCGACCGCCGGGACGCAGGATCCGCGCGAACGAGTCGAGGGCGCGTTCGGGCTCGGCGAACATGTGCAGGGCGGCGAAGCAGCAGATGGCGTCCACTGTGGAGGGTGGAAAGGGTGGTTCGACGGCGTCGGCACGGAGGTAGGCGACCCCGTCTTCGTGGCTTTCGTCTGTCTCGGCTAGGGCGCGGGCGAGCATCGAGGGCGCGCCGTCGAGACCGATGGCGAGGCCGTGGTTTCCCGTTGCCGCACCGAAAGCGCGGGTGAACCGGCCGGTGCCGCAGGCGACGTCGAGCACGATCTCGCCCGGTTCGAGCGCGAGGAGTTCCGTGGCGAGGCGGACTTCGCCGGCCATGCTGGGGCCGAACGGACCTTTGAACAGCCGGCCGAACGCGGGGCGCCAGAAGCGTTCGTAGACCTGGGGGAGCAGCGTCGTGCGCATCACGCGCTGGGTGATTCCGGTGGTGGGACCGGCTTGGGGTGCGTCGCCGAGGACGTCGAGGTAGCCGGCGTCTGTGGGCTTGGCCGGCGTGGTGAGCAGCTCGGCGAGACGGTCCTGGGCTTTCGGGTGCTCGACCACCGGTTTTTCTCCCCTCTCGGTGGGATACCGGCAGTATGCCAAAGCCTGGTTGTCCACGATCGAGTGAAGATCTCGCCGATCAGGCGTTCGAGTGCCCGGATTGTCGGCCCCCCTTCCTAACGTCGCTTCCACGGTTCTCCGACCCCCGGAGTCCGCAGAGGAGGGACATCCCGATGACCGCACCGATCCTGCTGCCCATCGACGTGCCGACCGGCGAGATCGCCGTGCGCGGACCGTTCGACCTGTCCGCCGCGAGCCGCTACCTGGCCGGGTTCGGCCCGGCCGGCCGGCCCGACGCCGCCTCGGAGCCGGGCGTGCTGCGGCTGGCCTTCCCCGTGGACGGCGTGTGGACCCACGCCGGCGCCGCCATCCGCCAGAGATCGCCCGGCACGGTGGAAGTCGAGGTCTCCGCGCCGGTCGACCTGGCCGCGCGCGTGATGGGGCAGGTGAGCCGCATGCTGTCGCTCGACGTCGACGCCTCGGGTCTGCCCGACATCGACTTGCGTGACTCCGTAGCCGCCGGTTTGCGTGCCGAGCATCCGGGTTTGCGCCCTGTGCTGTTTTCTTCGCCCTACGAAGCCGCCTGCTGGTCGGTGCTCTCCCAGGGCATGCGCTTCACCACGGCCATGCGGCGCCGCCGCCTCCTCGCCGAACGCCACGGCGCCATCATCGACGTCGGTGAGTACCAAGTGGTCTCGTTTCCCGCCCCCGCGGTTCTGGCCGAACTGGCCTCGGAAGGCGGCTTGGCGGACTTCCGCGTCGCCCGCCTCCGCTCCATCGCCCAGGCCACCGCCGACGGCCGCCTCGACGCCACCGAACTCCGCGCCCTCCCCGTTCCCGACGCCCTGGCGCACCTCCGCACCATCCCCGGCATCGGCGCCTTCTCCGCCGAACAGATCCTCCTGCGCGGCGTCGGCCACCCCGACCTCTTCCCCCGCGCTGACGCCCGCCTGCACGAATCCATGCGCGAGGCGTACTCGCTCCCCGCGACCACCCCCGCCTCCCAGCTGATTCCCCTGGCCGATGACTGGCGCCCTTACCGCAGCTGGATCGCCCTGCTGTTCCGCGCCACGCTCGATGCCGTACCGCCAGACCCCGACGCGGCTTCCTTGGCTGAGGAGGTGGTGACCGGCTCGGCCGCACAGTGATGCCGACCGCTGCGCCGCTAGCCCGGCTGTTGCGGCTCACGAGTCGCCCGCGTGGACGCGCTGGCGCGCCCGCGGCTGTCGCACCCGGGAAGGAGGTGACTTCCGGCTTGGGTAACGATCGACGTCAAGCCGCGCTGGTGCGGTGGAGCCGTGCACCTGAACGTCGAGGCTGGTCTGTCTGAGCGGCGACGCCTGGCCGCGCGCCTGGAGGCCGGGCTCGCCGAGCGTGCCACCCTGGCGGCCGTGCTGCCTTTAGCCGAGGTGACTGCCGCGCGACGGCTGGCCGCGATGGTGCTGCGACGACGTGCGACTGAATGTCGAGACTGCCTCGGCTGGTGTGCGACGCCCGGACGCGCGTGTCCGAAGGCTGCGGCTCGTGCGGAAGTGCCGCTCTGGCGGCTGTGCCGACGTGCCCGTGGGGCAGCCGGGATCGGCCGAGGAACGGCGCCCGGCCGTGGTGGTGCTGTGCTGCTCGGCGGAGGGCGATCGGTGGGATGGCTCGTGCGGGCGATCCTCGGCGGCTGTGCGGCCTGGTGCGAGGGGGCTTCCTGGCCCCTGCGCCGGCGCGTTCGGTCTTGTCGCAGTCGCTTTCGGTCAGGGGGCGGGAGTGGACCGCTGCTCACGGTTGCCTGCTGGGGCGCTGCGGACTGCATTCGAGATGGAGGTGGTGACTGGGTTCGGGAGGGAGGTCGCGGGTGCGTTCAGCTGGTTGCGGTCCAGCGGCGCGGCCCTGTGCTGGGCGACGAGGAAGCGTGCGGGCGCAGCAGTGCCCAGGGGCGTGCTCTGCGGGCAAAGCGTGGGTCGGGACCGGTGCCGGGCCGGCTGCGGTCGGTGGTGGACGGCGCAACCGGTGCCACAAGCCCGGTCAGTCCTCGCCCGAGCAGTGGGCGGGCGACTCAAGGAGGTGGTCAACAGCGGCCGGCAGC
Source organism: Amycolatopsis sp. NPDC047767 (assembly GCF_040704195.1). Taxonomy (NCBI): domain Bacteria; kingdom Bacillati; phylum Actinomycetota; class Actinomycetes; order Pseudonocardiales; family Pseudonocardiaceae; genus Amycolatopsis; species Amycolatopsis sp. NPDC047767. The sequence continues at coordinate 100,883 of NZ_JBEYSJ010000015.1, read as the reverse complement.
GCCGCACCCGATGCAACAGAAACCGAAGACGACGAAAGGAGACCCCATGAACTGACCCCACCCATACCGACCCCAGCCACCCCGTCCCGCAGTGGGCACTAACAGTGGCCAGATGTCGCCTGTGGTGAGGTGTGCGCGTGATTTCGCGTGTGTTCGACGTCTCGTCCGTGGTCGCCAGTCAAGGTGTGGCTGGTGGGTGGGGGCGTGCGGCCGACGCGCCCGGGGCGGTCGAGGCGGCGCTGACGCAGGCGAACACGCCGGCGGCGATCACGTTGGTCACCGGGGGCGTCGCGTTGCTGGTGGTGCTGGTGGGTGGTACGCCGTGGCGGTTTGCGCGCAACGTGGTGACCATCGTGCACGAGGCGGGGCACGCGCTGGCGGCGGTGCTGGTCGGGCGGCGGTTGCGGTCGATCAAGCTGCACTCGGACACCTCGGGCGTCACGGTGTCGCGCGGGAAGCCGGAGGGGCCGGGCATGGCGTTCACGGCGCTGGCGGGCTACGTCGCGCCGTCGGTGCTCGGGCTGGTGTTCGCGAGCCTGGTGGGGCAGGACCTGATCACGGCCGTGCTGGTGCTGGTGGCGTTGCTGCTGCTGGGCGTGCTGATCATGGTGCGCAACGCGTACGGCGTGTTCACCGTGGTCGCGAGCGCGGTCGTGCTGGGGCTGGTGGCGCTGGTCGCACCGCCGGTGGTGCAGGCGCCGTTCGCGTACTTGCTGACGTGGTTCCTGCTGTTCGGGGGCGTCCGGCCGGTGGTGGAGCTGCAGGTCAAGCGGCATCGTGGGCAGGCGCGCGACTCGGACGCCGACCAGCTGAGCCGCCTGACCGCGGTGCCGGCGGTGCTGTGGGTGCTGGTGTTCGTGGTGCTCACGGTGAGCTGCCTGCTGGCCGGTGCGCTGTGGCTGCTGGAGCCGGTCGTCGCCTGAACGACCCGGGGATGGGCCGCGGGCGTGTGACGGGCGTCCCGAGGGGTGAGCCCGCCGTCCCCCGATGTGGGCGGTGCGGCAAACTGGTCCTCTGCCGAACGCGCGGAGGGAGACGACGATGGACGAGGTCGCGAAGGCCGTCGAGGAGTGCGCGCGAGCGGCGAAGCTGGCCGCGCCGTCGCTGGCCAGGGCCACCGAGGAGGCCGTGGACGCGGCGCTGCGGGGCATGGCCGAGCGCTTGCAGACGCACCGCGAGGAGGTGCTCGACGCCAACCAGGCCGACGTCGCCAAGGCGCGCGAGGACGGGATGAGCGCGGGTCTGCTCGACCGGCTCACCATCACGCCCGAGCGCCTCGACGGCATGGCCGAGCAGCTTCGGCTGCTGGCCGGCGCGCCGCACCAGGAGCGGTCCGTCGAGGTGTCCACATTGGACGGTGGACTGCGGCTGATCGAGCGGCGCCGGCCCGTGGGTGTCATCGGCGCGAACTACGAGGCGCGGCCGAACGTGACCGTCGACGTCGCCTCGCAGCTGGTGAAGTCGCGCAACGCCGGGGTGCTGCGCACCGGGTCTGCCGCTCTCGGGTCGGCCCAGCGGCTGCGCGACACGGTGATCGCGCCGGCGCTGGCCGAGGCCGGGATCGACCCGGACGTGGTGCAGCTGGTGCCGCGCGTCGAGCGGGAGGCCGCGTCGGCGCTGGTGCGCCTGCCCGGGCTGGTGCCGCTGGTGATCCTGCGCGGCAGCGGCGACAGCACGCGTGCGCTGGCCACCGAGGCGGCCGTGCACGGCGTGCGCACGCTGGCGCACGCGGACGGCGGCGGCGTGCTGTACGTCGACGCAGCGGCCGACGCCGCGAAGGTGCGCGACCTCGTGTCCGCGAGCCTCGACCGGCTCGGCGTGTGCAACCGGCTCAACCTGCTGCTCATCCACGACGACGTGCACGACGCCGTGTGGCCGTCGATCACCGCCGCGCTGGCCGAGCGCGGGGTGACGCCGTCGCTGGCGCCGCACGAGCACGCCATCGGCTACGAGTGGGCGCTGGACTCCGACCGCGAGGCGACCGTCACGGTCGAGCGCGTGAGCGGGCTCGACGAGGCCGTGGAGATCGCGAACGAACGGACGTCGGGCCTCGCGGCGGGCATCGCCACCGAGGACGAGGCGGCGGCCGGCGCGTTCTTCGACGGCTACACTGGCACGGGCGTCTTCTGGAACGCACCGACGCGGCTGCTCGACGGCTTCAAGCTGCTCGCCGTGCCCGAGACCGGGATCAACCTCGACCGCGTGCCGGGGCCGCGCGGGCCGGTGACCTACACCGACCTGTACGTGCGCCAGTACGCGGTCCAACCCGCATGACCAGCCGTCCCCACGTCGTGTTGTCGGCCGCCCAGTCGCTGGACGGCTATCTCGACGACGCGAGCACCACCCGGCTGATCCTGTCCAATGAGGACGATTTCGCCGAGGTCGACCGCCTGCGCGCCGAGGCCGACGCGATCCTCGTCGGCGCCAACACGGTGCGCGCGGACAACCCGCGGCTGCTCGTGCGTTCGGCGGACCTGCGCCGCGAGCGCGTCGCGGCGGGGCGGCCGGAGCAGCCGATCAAGGTGACCGTGACGAGCAGCGGCAAGCTGGATCCGGCGTCGCGCTTCTTCACGGTCGGCGAAGCACCGAAGCTCGTGTACGCGCCGCCGGTCGCGGTCGACGGCCTGCGCGACGTGGCGACGATCATCGACGCCGGCACCCCGCCCCGGCTCGAGCGCATCCTCGACGACCTCGGCGAACGCGGCGTCCGCCGGCTCCTCGTCGAGGGCGGTGGCGCCGTCCACACGCAGTTCCTCGAAGCCGGCCTCGCCGATGAGCTGCGCCTCGCCATCGCGCCCCTGGTGGTCGGCGACCCGCGCGCGCCGCGCTTCCTCGGCCCCGGCGCGTTCCCGCGCCCGCTGGAGCTGGCCGGACTGCGCCAGCTCGGCAACGTCGCCGTCCTCAACTACCGCGCAGCGGCCGAACCCACGCCGATTGACGTCCTGCGCCTGCGCCAGGCGATCGCGCTGGCGGACGAATGCCCGCCCAGCTCGACGTTCCGCGTCGGCGCCGTCATCGCCGCGCCCGACGGCACCGTGCTCGCCACCGGCCACTCCGGCGAGGGCGAGCCGCACAACCACGCCGAGGAAGCCGCCCTGGCCAAGCTCCGCGCGGACGACCCGCGCCTGGCCACCGCGACCATGTACAGCTCGCTCGAACCGTGCAGCTCCCGCGCTTCGCACCCGAAGAGCTGCACGCAGCTGATCCTCGAAACGTCCATCCCGCGCGTCGTCATCGCCTGGCGCGAGCCCTCGCTCTTCGTCGAGGCCGAGGGTGTCGAACTCCTCACCGCGGCGGGCCGCAAGGTCGTCGAGGTGCCCGCGCTGGCCTCCGAGGTCCGCCGCGCCAACACGCACCTGCCCGGCATCCGCCCCTGAGCCTGCCGCCGGACGTGGAACACCGGGTGGTCCACAGTGGATTCACCGTGGGCCACCCGGCAGCAGGGGAACGCGCTCAGCAGGGGCCGTTGTCGGACCAGACCCCGTCCGGGCCGGTCGTGCCGGGTTCTTCGCCCTGGGTCCACCACTTGGCGGTCCACTTGTGGGCGTTGTGGGACACGGAGTTGCCGCCGACGTAGACCGAGGCCTTCTGCCACTCGGGCGCGGCGCAGGTGCCCGGCGGGTTGGTGGGCGGGCTCGTCGGCGGGTCGGTCTGGGGCGGCGTCGCACCGGCGAAGCGGGTGGTGAACTTGGTGAAGTCCCAGTCGTTCTGGGTCACGTTGGAGCACACCGCATTGTCGGTCGTGGTGGTGCAGGGGCGGTCGCGGTTGACCGACCAGTACGTGAAGCGGCCGAGGTGGTGGCTGGTCGCGTAGTCGTAGACGGTCTGGAAGTCGGCCAGGGTGAAGATCTCCGCGTTGTCGGAGCGGCCGTTCATGCCGGAGAAGCCCTCGTGCGAATACGCGGTGGCGCTGTCCCAACCGAGGTGGCTTTCCAGCAGGCCGTGGAAGTTCTCGAGCGCCGAGACCTGCGCCGAGGAGTCGTTGAAACCGCCGTCGAAGGGCATGATCGAGAAGTTGTTGGGCGTGAAGCCGGTGGACTTGGCCTGGTCGAGCAGCTGCGTGCCGAACCAGCCGGTGCCCGCGGAGGTGCCGGGCATCGTGACGGACACGAACAGGCCCGGGTTGTCGGCCTGCAGCTTCTTCGCGGCGCCGAGCTCGTTGGCGATCGCCGCGGTGTTCTCGTACTCGGGTTCTTCGAGGTCGAAGTCGAGGGCCTTGAGGCCGTACTTGGTCACCACCTGCTGGTAGGCGGCGGCGGTCGCGTCGACGGTGCCGCACGTCTGGCCCAGTTTCGTACCGCCGTAGCCGCCGACGGACACCGACACGTCACCACCGTTGCCCCGGATGCGGTTCACGACGCCGGCGACCGCGGTGTCCGAAGAGACTGCCGACTTGCCGTCCCACGTGGGGCTGCAACCGCCGCCGTCGGGGGCGAGGATGAAGGCCAGCTGGAACGCCTTCTGCCCGGTCGCGTTCATCACCGTCACCGGGTCGGGCGGATTGTTGCTCACGGGCATGAGGTACGGCGCCGAGGCGTACCAGTTGTTGCTCAGGGCCGCGGCGGCCGCGGGCTGGGCATCGGCCGTGGCGGCCAGGGTCGCGGCTGTTCCGAGCACGGCGGCGGCAGCGAGCCCGACGGCGGCCAGTCTGCTTCGTTGCATCTGTCCTCCAGCTGACGAGCGGGGTGCACATCAGCATTGGACTAGACCAATGCGAAGTCAACCCACCACCCGACGATCGGCGGGCTGCTACGGGCGAAATGCCGGGATCGGCCCCCGGTGTTCACCCTGGCGGCCCAACGTCCCCGCCCCCGACCGGACGCGGACCAACCGCCCCGCTGGTCCACTGCGGACAGCCGGCGACGCTCGAAATCCGGTCGCACTCGCTCTCTGGCACCCGAGGACAGGACAAGCGGGCGGCAGGGAATGGCAGGACCGCTCCGACGGGTCGGGTGAAGGAGGTCAGTCGCTTTCGAGATCGCCTTCCAGGGTGAGGTAGACGTCGCGCAGCTGGGCCATCAGGTCGGGGTCCGGCTCGGACCAGAGGCCACGGTCGGCGGCTTCGGTGAGGCGCTCGATGATGCCGCGCAGAGCCCACGGGTTGGCCTGGCGCAGGAAGTCCTGGTTTTCGGAGTCGAGCACGTACGACTCGGACAGCTTCTCGTACATCCAGTCGCCCACGACGCCGGCGGTGGCGTCGAAGCCGAAGAGGTAGTCGACGGTGGCGGCGAGTTCGAAGGCGCCCTTGTAGCCGTGGCGGCGCATGGCCGCGAGCCAGCGCGGGTTGACCACGCGGGCGCGGAACACGCGGGCGGTCTCTTCGCCCAGGGTGCGGGTGCGCACGGCGTCCGGCGTGGTGCTGTCGCCGATGTAGGACGCGGGCGCGGAGCCCGTCAGCGCGCGAACGGTGGCGATCATGCCGCCGTGGTACTGGAAGTAGTCGTCGGAGTCGGCGATGTCGTGTTCGCGCGTGTCGGTGTTCTTGGCGGCCACGACGATGCGCCGGTACGACTGCTCCATGTCTTCGCGCGCGGGGCGGCCGTCGAGGTCGCGGCCGTAGGCGAAGCCGCCCCACACCGCGTACACCTCGGCCAGGTCCTTGTCGTCGCGCCAGTTGCCGGAGTCCATCAGCGGCAGCAGGCCGGCGCCGTAGGCCCCCGGTTTCGAGCCGAAGATGCGGGTGGTGGCGCGGCGCTCGTCACCGTGCGTGGCCAGGTCTGCCGCGACATGGGCCCGCACGAAGTTCTGGTCCGAAGGCTCGTCCAGCGCCGCCACGAGGCGGACGGCGTCGTCCAGCAACGTGATCACGTGGGGGAAAGCGTCGCGGAAGAAGCCGCTGATGCGCACGGTGACGTCGATGCGCGGGCGGCCCAGCTCGGCCAGGGGAATGGCCTCCAGACCGGTGACGCGCCGCGAAGCCTCGTCCCACACCGGCTGCACGCCCAGCAGCGCCAGCACTTCCGCCGCGTCGTCACCGGAGGTGCGCATCGCCGAGGTGCCCCACACCGAAAGCCCCACCGATTTCGGCCACGAGCCGGTGTCCTCGCGGTAGCGGCGCAGCAGCGAGTCGGCCAGCGCCTGGCCGGTCTCCCATGCCAGGCGGCTCGGGATGGCCTTCGGGTCGACAGTGTAGAAGTTCCGCCCGGTCGGCAGCACGTTCACCAGCCCGCGCAACGGCGACCCGCTCGGGCCGGCGGGGATGTAACCGCCGTCCAGCGCGTGCAGCACCGCGGAGATCTCGCCGGAAGTCCCCGCCAGCCGGGGGACGATCTCGGTGGCCGCGAACGAAAGCACCCGCGAGACCTCCGCGTCCGGTGTGCCCAGGACGTCGGAAACCACAGCGGGCACGGCCGAAACAGCCCAGGAACGCGCCTCCATCGCGGAGACCAGCGAACGCGCCGAGGTCTCGATCGCGTCCACTTCGGACATCGGAGCGGACGAGTTCTCCTTCAGCCCCAACGCCGAACGCAGTCCCGGCACCGCGCCCTGCTTGCCGCCCCACATCTGCTGGGCCCGCAGCATCGCCAGCACGAGGTTCACGCGCGCCTCGCCGACCGGGGCCTCACCGAGGATGTGCAGGCCGTCGCGGATCTGCGCGTCCTTGACCTCGCAGAGCCAGCCGTCGATGTGCAGCAGGAAGTCGTCGAACTCCGCGTCGTGCGGACGTTCGGCCACACCCAGGTCGTGGTCGAGTTTGGCCGCCTGGATGAGCGTCCAGATCTGGGCGCGGATGGCCGGCAGCTTGGCCGGGTCCATCGCGGCGATGTTCGCGTGCTCGTCCATCAGCTGCTCGAGCCGCGCGAGGTCGCCGTAGGACTCGGCGCGCGCCATCGGCGGGATGAGGTGGTCGACGATCGTGGCGTGCGCCCGCCGTTTGGCCTGCGCGCCCTCACCGGGGTCGTTGATGAGGAACGGGTAGATCAGCGGCAGGTTGCCCAGCACGGCGTCGGGCGCGCACGACGCGGACAGGCCCGCCGTCTTGCCCGGCAGCCACTCCAGCGAACCGTGTTTGCCCAGGTGCACCACCGCGTGCGCGCCGAACTCCTCCTCCAGCCAGCGGTACGCGGCGAGGTAGTGGTGGCTCGGCGGCAGGTCGGGGTTGTGGTAGATCGCCACGGGGTTCTCACCGAACCCGCGCGGCGGCTGGATCATGATCACGACGTTGCCCGACTGCAGCGACGCCAGCACGATGTCGCCCTCGGGATTTGCCGATGTGTCGACATACAGCGAGCCCGGCGCCGGGCCCCAGTGCTCCTCGACCGCCGAGCGCAGCTCCGCGGGCAGCGCGGCGAACCATGCGCGGTACCGCGCCGCGGGGACGCGGATCGGGTTGCCCGAGAGCTGTTCCTCCGTCAGCCACTCCGGATCCTGCCCGCCGGCGGCGATCAGCGCGTGGATCAGCGCGTCGCCGTCCGGCTGGTCGGTGCCCGTCGGCTCGACGCCCGGGAACGCGTCGGGGCCGAGGTCGTAGCCCTGCGATCGCATGAGCCGCAACAGCTTGATCGCCGACGCCGGGGTGTCCAGCCCCACGGCGTTGCCCACCCGCGAGTGCTTCGTCGGGTACGCCGAGAGCATCAACGCGATGCGCCGCGACTCGGCAGGGGTGTGGCGCAGCCGCGCGTGCGCCAGCGCGATCCCGGCCACGCGGGCAGCGCGCTCGGCGTCGGCGACATACCGGGGCAGGCCGTCTTCGTCGAACTCCTTGAAGGAGAACGGCACCGTGATCAGCCGGCCGTCGAACTCCGGCACGGCCATCTGGTTGCCTGCGTCCAGCGGCGACAGGCCGTCGTCGCTGGACGACCACGCCGCGCGATCGCTGGTGAGGCACAGGGCCTGCAGGATCGGGATGTCGAGCCCGGCCATCTCGGCGACGTCCCACGCCTCGTCGTCGCCGCCCGCGCCGGCTTCCGAGGGCCGCGTGCCGCCCGCCGCCAGCACCGTGACCAGCAGCGCGTCGGCGCGGCCCAGCTCGGCCATCATCTCCGGCTCGCGGTTGCGCAGCGACGCGCAGTGGATCGGCAGCGCCCGCCCGCCCGCGGCCTCGATCGCGTCGGCCAGCGCGTGGACGAACGCGGTGTTCCCCGACAGGTGGTGCGCGCGGTAGTACAGGATCCCGACGACCGGGCCGTCCGCCGGGCCCGAGGAAGCGCGCTCCAGCACGCCCCACGACGGCAGTTGCGCGGGCGGCTCGAAGCCGTCGCCGGTCAGCAGCAGCGTGTCGGACAGGAACCGGTGCAGCTGCGTGAGGTTCTCCGGCCCGCCCTGCGCGAGGTACGCGTGGGCCTCGGCCGCGATGCCCGCCGGCACGGTGGAGAGCTTCATCAGCTCGGCGTCCGGCGTCTGCTCGCCGCCCAGCACCACCACGTGCGAGCCCGACGCACGCAGCGTGTCCAGGCCCTCCTGCCACGACCGCGGCGTGCCCAGGATCCGGACCACGACGATCGGCGCGCCGTCGAGCAGCCCCGGCAGGTCCGCGACGTCGAGCCGGGCCGGGTTCGCGAGCCGGAACTCACCCTCCGAGGCCCGGGCGCTGAGCAGGTCGGTGTCCGAAGTGGACAGAAGCAGGATCACGGCGTTCCTCACTCGGGGTGTCCGCGCCCCGGGTCGTCGGTCGCGCCGGCGGGAGTTCCTGGCTTCCCGGATCACTCCGGGTCACAGTGGCGGGACCGTCCCGGACTCTCACCGGGTTCCTCCACCTGCCGACGCGTGGTTCGTCACTCACTCTCACGGGCGCGCGAGCCCGCGTCAAGGTGACGTCTCAGACCACGCGCACGGCCACGATCGGCCGCTCGGCCACGGGGTGGGACCGCTGGGCCGTGACGCTCCACGCGTAACCCGCGAACCCGCCCGTTTCCGGCGACGCGTGGAACACGAGGTGCCCGTAGCCGGCGCCCTGACCTGCGGGGGAGCGGCTGTCGGGGAAGTCGGGTGACGTGCCGTGCGGGTCGGCCGTGCAGTCGGCCACGGGCACGACGTAGGACTTGTCCTCGTCCACCACGGGCGCGCCCCGGACCAGCGCGATGTGCCCGGTGTTCGTCGGCCGGCGGTGCCCGTAGTCGACGACGACGAGGTCACCCGGGCGCAGGTCCGCGACGGTGTCCACGCGGGCGAAGTGCGGCACTTCCCGCTGTTCGAAGACCCACCGGTACGTGCGCGAGGGCGGGCTCACCGAGCGGAAGTGGGCGGTGAAGAACTCGTCGTCGGCCCAGTCGTAGACGTGCTTGAGCAGCTGGGTCTGGAACGAGGCGCACTGCGTGTGGTTGCGCCACGGCCGGGCCCAGCTCACGACGTCGGGCTCGCCGGAGGCCTTGTAGCGGTTGGCCTCCGGCGAGAGGTGGTCGATGAGGTCCTCGGCGGCGCGCAGGTGGGCGATCACCCCATCCGTTCTACGCCGACCGGTCGCCGATCCGCGGGAACGGCTCGGTGGAGAAGAGCACCTCCACCGACACCTCGAAGAACTCCGCGATCCGCAGCGCCAGGTGGAGGCTCGGGCTGTACTCGCCCCGTTCCAGGTACCCGATCGTCTGGTAGTGCACGCCGAGCGCGTCGGCCAGCTGCCGGCGCGAGATCCCGCGCTCGGCGCGCAGCACCGCGATGCGGTTGTAGACGTTCTCGCTCACCGCGGATCACACACGCTGCAGTGCCCTCTCTCGTCGTTCGGCCACCGACGACCCGGACTCGCGCCGCGCCATGCGCCGCAGCAGCACCGGGGCCAGCACCAATCCGATCACGGACCACACCAGCAGCACGCCGAGGGTCGCCCACGGCCGCCACGACTGCCCGATCTCCACCACCACGGCCGAATCCGGCAGCAGCGCCGAGCGCATGCCGAGGCCGAGCCAGTACATCGGGAACACCTGGGCGATGTCCTGCACCCACACCGGCAGTGCCGTGATCGGGTAGAAGATGCCGGAGATCGCCGCGAGGCCCGTGACCGGCAGCATGACCAGCGCCATCGAGCGCGGGTCGCGGATCAGCGAGCCGATCGCGGCACCCAGCGGCAGCGTCGCCACCAGCCCGACGGCCAGCACCCAGAGCAGGTTCAGCCACGACCACACGCCACGGTCGGCCAGGCCCGGGAACAGGATCAGGCACGGCACCAGCGTCACCAGCATCGCGGACACCTGCATCAGCGAAAGCGACATGATCTTGCCGATCAGGTAGCCGAGCATGCCGTTGGGCGTGGCCTTGGCCCGCAGCAGCGTGCCGTCCTCACGGTCGACGACGAGCTGGCCCGCCGCACCCGAGAGGCCGTTGAACACCAGCCCGGCGCCGAGCACGCTCGGCACGGTCGCCGCGCCGAGCGAGAACGACGTGCCGGGCAGGTGGATGCCCCGCAGGAAGAACAGCGTGACCAAGATCAGGACCAGCCAGATCACCTGGCCGAGCACGTCGTCGCGGTTGGTCCACTGCTGGCGGAACTCGATCAGCCCGCGACGCAGCCCGTTCCGCGCGGCGGCTCGCTTGCCGGCCGCCGTGAGCGCCAGCGGTGTTGTCGCTGTCATCGCACACCCGCTTCCACGAGTCCGGTCTCGGCCCGGTGCACCAGGGTCATGTAGGTGTCCTCGAGGGACGCGCGCCGCACCTCGAGGTCGGCCACGGCGTCGCCGTGCTGCTTGAAGAGCTCGAACACGTACTTCGTGGCCTCGGTGGTGGAGTGCACGAAGTGCTGCCCCTCGACCGACCAGCGCACCTCGGCCTCGCCGGAGATCTGGCGGCTGAGCTCGTCGGCCGAACCGTCGGCGACGATCCGGCCGCCGTTGAGGATCAGGATCCGGTCGGCCAGCTTCTCGGCCTCGTCGAGGTCGTGGGTGGTGAGCAGGATCGTGGTGTCGTTGTCGTCGGCGAGCCGGTGCACGAGGTCGTGGAATTCGCGCCGCGCCTCCGGGTCGAAGCCCGCGGTGGGCTCGTCGAGGAAAAGCAGTTCCGGCCGGCCGACGATGCCCATCGCGACGTCGAGCCGGCGCCGCTGCCCACCGGAGAGCTGCTTGAGCTTCTTGCCCGCGTGCGGCGCGAGGCCCACGACCTCGATCAGCTCGTCGGTGTTCCACGGGCGGCGGATCGTGTCTGTGGAGTAGGGCGCGTAGTAGGCGCCGACGTGGGCGAGCAGCTCATGCACGCGCCATTTCCCGTGGTCACGCCAGGATTGGAGCACGACCCCCAGTCGTGCCCGCCAGTCCTCGCCACCACGCGCGGGGTCGGTGCCGAGCACCTCGACTTCGCCGGCCGAACGCATCCGGAAGCCCTCGAGAATCTCGATCGTGGTCGTCTTGCCCGCGCCGTTGGGTCCCAGCAGGCAGAGCACTTCGCCGCGGTACGCCGTGAAGCCGACGCCGTGGAGCACATCGTTGGTGCCGTATCTCATGCGCAGGCCCTCGACCTGCAACACGACTTGCTCCGGATTCCTCACCGGACCCACCCCCATCGCTCGTGTGCGACGAAATGTAGCACATCTACTACATTCGATCGCAAGTCTGCTGAATCCCCTGCCAGCTACAGTGAGCGGCATGTCCAGCCCTGCCCGCGTACGCGCCGACGCCTGTCCCGGGGTCTTCGCCACGCACGACGCGGCGGACGGACCGCTCGCCCGAGTGCGCCTGCCCGGCGGGGTCGTCTCCGCGGAGCGGTTGCGAGTGCTGGCTTCCTGCGCCGAAGACCTCGGTGACGGCGACGTGCACCTCACCTCGCGCGGCAACGTCCAGCTGCGTGGGGTGACGCGGCCCGGTCTCGCGTCGAGGCTCATGGCCGCGGGGTTGTTGCCCTCGCCGACGCACGAACGCGTGCGCAACGTGCTGGCCTCGCCGTTGAGCGGGGTGCACGGCGGGACCGCCGACGTCCGCGGGCTGGCGGGGGAGCTGGACGTGGCGTTGTGCGCCGAGCCCGAGCTGGCCGAGCTGCCGGGGCGGTTCCTGTTCGCGTTCGACGACGGCCGGGGTGACGTCGCGGGCGAAGGCGCCGACGTGTGCTGGCGTGCGGTGACGTCCGACGCGGGCACGGTGCTGCTCGCGGGCGTGGACACCGGCTGGTCGGTGCCGCGGGGCGAAGCCGTGGGTGCGTTGCTGGCCGTCGCGCGTGAGTTCGCCGCGCGGCGGGGGACGGCTTGGCGGATCGCGGAGCTGCCGGATCCCACCGCGGTGCTGCCTCGCGGACCGCGGTCGCAACCGGTGGAGCGCCCGGTGCGGGTGGACCCGACGGTCGGGCCACTCGGCGAGCACGGTGTCGGTGTCGCGCCCCGGTTCGGGCAGCTCACGGCCGCGCAGCTGCGGGTTCTCGCGGATCTGGCCGATCACGCCGTCGTCACGCCGTGGCGGTCGATCGTGCTGCCGAACCCGGCGCCGGACGCCGTCGCGCGACTGCACGCGGCCGGCCTCAGCACCGACCCCGCCGTGCTGGAGATCACGGCCTGCATCGGCCGGCCCGGCTGCGCGAAGTCGCTGGCCGACGTGCGCGCCGACGCCGCGCGGCTGGTCCCGGCCGGGGTCCGCGCCCACGTGGCGGGCTGTGCCCGGCGCTGCGGGCGACCCTCGGGCCCCCACCTCGACGTGGTCGCCGAGGCCGGCGGCTACCGTGTCGGCGAACGCCTGCTGCCGGCGTCCCGCCTGGCGGACTCCTGGGTGAGGAAGGAAAACCCGTGATCGACTACCTGGCCGACGGTGCCGAGATCTACCGGCACTCGTTCGCCACGATCCGCGAGGAGGCGGACCTGGCGATCCTGCCGGACGACGTCGCCGGCGTCGCGGTGCGGATGATCCACTCCTGCGGCATGGTCGACCTGGTCGACGACCTGCGCTACTCCCTCGACGTCGTCGAGGCGGGCCGCGCGGCGCTCGAGGCGGGCGCGCCGGTGCTGTGCGACGCGAAGATGATCGCCAGCGGCATCACGCGCAAGCGGCTGCCCGCGGCCAACGACATCGTCTGCACGCTCGACGACCCGAGCGTGCCCGGGCTCGCCGAGCGAATGGGGACCACGCGGTCGGCCGCGGCTCTCGAGCTGTGGCGTGACCGGCTGCCGGGTTCGGTGGTGGCGATCGGAAACGCGCCCACCGCGTTGTTCCGCCTGCTGGAGCTGCTCGAAGAGGGCGTCGGGGCGCCGGCGGCGATCATCGGCGTGCCGGTGGGTTTCGTCGGTGCGGCGGAGTCCAAAGTGGAGCTGGTGAAGCGCGCGCCCGCCCCGTACCTGGTGGTGCAGGGGCGCCGGGGTGGCAGCGCGATGGCCGTGGCGGCCGTCAACGCGCTCGCGAGCGTGGTCGAATGACCGGCCGGCTCTACGGCGTCGGACTCGGTCCCGGCGACCCGGAACTGATGACGGTGAAGGCCGCGCGGCTGATCGGCGAGGCCGACGTGATCGCCTACCATAGCGCGCGCCACGGCCGCAGCATCGCGCGTTCGGTGGCCGCGCCGTACCTGCGCGAGGGCCAGCTGGAGGAGCCGCTGGTCTACCCGGTCACCACGGAGACCACCGACCACCCCGGCGGCTACGAGGGCGCGATCGCCGATTTCTACGAGCTGAGCGCGAAAAAGCTCGCCGAGCACCTCGACGCGGGACGCGACGTCGTCGTGCTGTGCGAGGGTGACCCGTTCTTCTACGGCTCCTACATGTACATGCACGAGCGCCTCGCCGGCCGTTTCGAGGCCGAGGTCGTGCCCGGTGTGACGTCGGTGAGCGCGGCGTCGTCGGTGCTCAGCCGTCCGCTGGTGCAGCGCGACGAGGTGTTCACGGTCCTGCCGGGCACGTTGCCGGCGCCCGAGCTGGCGCGCCGGCTGGCGGACACGCAGGCCGCGGCCGTGCTGAAGCTGGGGCGCACGTTCGGCGCCGTCCGTGAGGCCTTCGCGGAGGCGGGCAAGCTGGACGACGCGTGGTACGTCGAACGCGCCACCTGGGGGGAGCAGCGGATCGAGCCGCTCGCCGACGTCGATCCGGCGACGGTGCCGTACTTCTCGCTGGCGCTGCTGCCGAGCCCGGCGTATGCGTCCCGGGTGGACGGTGAGCCGGCGGTGGTTCCTGCGTCGCCGAAACCGGTTTCCGACGGCGGCGAGGTCGTGGTCGTCGGCCTCGGTCCGGCGGGCCCGGAATGGCTGACGCCCGAAGCGTCGGCCGAACTGGCCGCAGCGGAGCACATCGTGGGCTACGGCCCGTACGTCGCCCGCGTGCCCCAGCGCGCCGGCCAGGAGCGGCACGCGTCGGGCAACCGGGTCGAGGCCGACCGTGCGGTGGAAGCGCTGGAGCTGGCGGCTTCCGGGGCGCGGGTCGCCGTGGTGTCCTCGGGTGACCCGGGTGTGTTCGCGATGGCTTCCGCGGTGCTGGAACAGGTTGCCGCCGGTCGTGGTGCCGGCGTGCGCGTGCGGATCGTTCCCGGTGTGACAGCCGCGCAGGCCGCCGCTTCCCGCGTCGGCGCCCCGCTGGGGCACGACTACTGCGTGCTGTCGCTTTCGGACCGCCTCAAGCCGTGGGACGTCATCGAACGCCGCCTCGACGCCGCGGGCGCGGCCGATCTGGTGCTGGCGCTCTACAACCCGGCTTCACGCACGCGCACGACCCAGCTGGCCACCACGCGGGAAGTCCTGCTGCGCCACCGCGAACCGGGCACCCCGGTCGTCGTGGCGCGGGACGTGGGCGGGCCGGAGGAGCGGATCACGGTGACCACGCTGGGTGAGCTGGACCCGTCCACTGTGGACATGCGGTGCCTGCTCATCGTGGGCTCGTCGAAAACGGTGGCGCAGCAGGGCCCGGACGGCACGACGGTCGTCTGGACCCCGCGCAGCTACGCCTGAGCCCGCAGGCGTTCGACGGCGGTGCGGACGGCTTCCTCGTCTTCCGCGCTCTGCGCACCCGACGCACCGATGGCGCCGACGACCACGTCGCCGTCGGTGATGGGGATGCCGCCGGCACGGGCGACGAAGTCGCCGCCGTAGACGTGCTGGAGCGGGCCGACGACCTCGCCGGGCAGGGTGACTTCGCCGGAGGGCTTGAGCATGCGCAGCGCGGTGCGGGCCTTGGCCACGGCGACGCGGCTGGTCACGGGCGTGCCGCCGTCGGCGCGCTTCAGCGCGATCACCTCGCCGGTGACGTCGAGGACGGCCACCGCCAGCGGCGCGAACCCGCGCTCCGCGGCGACGGCGTGCGCCGTGTTCACCAGCTGGTCCGCTTCGGCCAACGTCAACCCGGGCAGTCGGGGGGTATCAGACACCCTTCCGAACCTAGCCGCGCGCCGCTGCGGCCGTCCACCGGCCCGCCCTCGGCCGTGCGGAGAAGTACCCGGGGGTGTGCCCGGCTGACTCAGCGCGTCGGATCCTTCCCGTTCGGCTGCGCCGGACCCGGACCCGGGGACCACCAGCCCCACACGGTCCTGCGGCCGTGCTGCACCGTGGGTGCGATGCCTTCGCTGAACGGTTCCACCTGCAGCAGCTGGCCCCACGACTGGCTCGGCTGCCCGATCAGGTAGCTGGGCACCTCGGGTTCCTTCGCCACCTCCTCGAGCCAGCCGATCGGCCCGCCGTTGGTGCTGGAGGCCCACTGGGCCTCGTCGGCCAGGGCGCCGGCCGTGATGCGGTAGTCGGGCACCTGCGAGATGCCGTCGTGGGAGGTCACGGGGTTCGCGCACGGGTAGACGAACGACGCGGGCCAATCGATGTACACCGACTTGCCCATGAGCTTGTCCGTCAGCGTCGTGAAGGTCGGCACGCGCGGGGCGGACGCGGCGATCCAGCCGTCCTCGGTCAGGTCGTTGTCGACGATGTCCACGCGCACCGACGTGGTCTGCGGCGGCAGGTCGCGCAGGTTGATGCGGGTGTCGTTCCAGCCGCCGGTGCCCGCGCCGGGCGGGAGGGCGAACTGGCTGCGCAGCACCTTCACGCCCTGCGGCGTCACCACGCCGTAGTCGAGGCTCACCGAGGCCGGCCGCCGGGGCTGCCCGGCCGTCGCGATCACGATCTGGCCGTCGGCGGGTTTGTCGGCCAGCGCGTACCACTGGCTGCGCAGCCGGCCCGCGCGGTTCTGCTCGAAGTAGCTGCTCCACATCGGCACGGTGTCCGGCGTGAAGCCGTGCGGGGGCTCGGAAAGCGGGTCGTCCTCTTCGACGGGACGCGTGTGGAAACCGGTCTGCACCTGGCCGTTGTCCGGGTCCGGGTTCGGCAGGGGTGACTCCTCCTGTTTCGCCGGCACCGTGCGTTGCTCGGGCTGCGGGTGCAGGACGCTCTTGGCGGCGTCGGTCTCCACCATCACGTGGTCGGACAGGTTGCAGCTCTTGCCGAACAGGTGCCTGACGTTCGCGGCGCCCAGGCTGTAGCTGCCCCGCTGGATGTAGATCGCCGCCGCCATCGTGTAGAACTCGCCGGCCGCGACGAGCCCGCACACGACCACGAGCGACAGCGACCCCAGCCGCAGCGACCGGCCGCGTTTCTCCTGCGGCGCGGGTGCTCCCGGCCGGTGGGCGCGGATGTTCTCCACGAACGCGTAGATCCCCGCGATCGCCGCGGCCACGAGCAGGATCGTCGACAGCGGGATCCCGCCGATCGACGGCGCCAGCCCGGTCCACGGCACGCCGAGGCGCGAGACGAACCAGTACGTGTTGGGTCCCGTCGCGGCCAGCGCACCGACCACCAGCAGACCCGCGAGGAACGTGGCCCGGTTGCGGTTCGAGCGCAGCACGGTGGAGCTCGTCGCCAACGCCGTCAACGCGGCCATCGACGCCCCGACAGCTGCGAACGCACCGAAGTGGTGCGTCCACTTCGTCGGCGTGAGGGCCAGCAGCAGGAAGAACAACGCCGTGGTGCCGATCAGCCGCCGGCTCGGCCCGAGCGCGGCGCCCGGGATCCGGCCGCGCCGCAGCAGCACGACCAGGCACGTCACCGTGCACAGCACCACGAGCAGTACCGGGAACCGCCGCGGCGCCGACCCGTCGGGCAGGTTCTCGAACAGCAGCTGGTAGCGCGCGAGCTCCTGGAACCACGACAGGTTCGGCCCCACCTGCGTGCGGATGCGCGTGGCCTCCTGCACGGTCGCGAACGTCTGGTCCGCGAACACGACCACCAGCACCAGCAGCCCGGACGCGAGGATCGGCGCCAGGATCGGCAGCCAGCCGCCGGCCGCGCGCTGGCGCACGAGCTTGAACAACGGCCGCGCGGCCACCAGGAACGGCGCCACCGCGATCAGCCCCGTCGGCGTCGCGGCGAGCGTGAACGCGGCCGCGGTGAGACCCAGGCACAGCGGCAGCAGGCGGCGCGTCACCAACGCGCGTTCCACGGCGCAGATCGCGAGCAGCGAACCCAGTGCGGCCACGGGTTCCGGCCGCACGCCGTTGTTGTAGGGCATCCACCAGACGAGGAACACGGCCGCCGCGGCCCAGCCGGCCGCCCGGCTGCCGCGCACCTGCGTGCCCAGCCGGGGCATCACCTCGCGGCTGATGAGCAGCCAGCTGATCACGCCCACCAGGTACGAGGGCAGCCGGATCCACGGCGGCACCGTGCTGACGTGCGTCATCAGCTCGTAGAGGTGGTAGAACCAGCCGAACGGCGCCTCCGCGACGCCGAACCAGCGGTGGTAGTTGGTCAGGAATCCCGTGGACTCGGTGACCCGGGCCATGGTGAGGATGTAGCCGTCGTCCGAGGTCACCGGTCCGATGAACACCCACGCGCCGAGCGCGAGGATCACCGTGGCGTCGCGGCCGGTCAGGCGCCACCAGCCCACCGGGGCCCAGCGCGGCGCGCGGCGGGCGAACCCGGCGTCCATGCGCCACACCGCGATCAGGCAGGCGATGAACGCGAGCGCGCCGAGGATGCCGACGCCGAGCTTCAACGCCGTGGGCGAAGTCTGGTAGCGCGTGTCCGGCACCATCGTCACGTGCAGGCCCGAGATCGGGTCCTTCGCGGAGCTGATCGACGAGTAGAGGCCGACCACGCGCGGGCGGACGTCACCGGTGGTGTGGAACACCGTCGTGCCCGCGACGGCGAGCGTCATCTGCGTCGCGTCCGACTTCAGCGTCACCGCGCAACCGGCCGGCGGCAGCGGCTGCTGCGCGATCTGCTGGCCCTGGCTCGACGCGAGCAAAACGCCGTTGTCCACGCGCAGCTGCAGCCCGACGCCGTTGCCGGCGCGCGGATCGGTGCGCCCGTCCGGCACCGTCGCGAACAGCAGCGCGGGACCGTTCGTGCGCGCATCGAGCGATTTGATCGTGGCGCACGGGATCTCGGCCTCGAGGTCCTGGGCCCAGTACCCGGTCAAGGGCGCGTTGACGGACCGGGTGTCGGAGCCGGTCGGCCAGCCGACCTGCGCGGTGTCCTGCACGACGGGCAGGAACGGATAGGCCAGGGCGCATAGCGCCGAAAGCAACCCCAGCGCTACGGCAATCGGACGCATCCGGGAAAGTTATCCGGTCGGCCGAAGGGGCTACGCAGGCCCCTCGGTGCGTGGGGTGAACCGTTCGTGGTGCACGGCGTTCGTCAAGGGCGCGCGGGTGCGCCAGCCATGCCGTTCCAGATCAGGGACCTCGGCCAGCGCGGTCACCGGGCCGACGCACAGCCACGCGACCGGCCGGACGCCATCGGGGATGCCGAGCAGGTCGGCGAGGAACGGCTCGCGGTAGAAGCTCACCCAGCCGACGCCGAGGCCCTCGGCCGTCGCGGCCAGCCACAGGTTCTGGATGGCGAGGCACACGGAGTACAGCCCGGCGTCGGCGATCGCGTGGCGGCCCAGCACGGCGGGCGCGCCGCGTTCGGCGTCGTAGGTCACCACGATGCCGAGGGTCGACTCGCGAATGCCCTCGATCTTGATGCGGGAGAACGTGTCGGCGCGTTCGCCGGCCAGTTCGGCGGCGAACACGTCACGTTCGTCGTGCACGTGCCGGGCGAAGGACTCGCGCGTGGCGGGATCGCGTACGAGCACGAAGTCCCACGGCTGACTCAGGCCCACGCTGGGCGCGGCGTGTGCGGCTTCGAGCACGCGGGTGAGCACCGCGTCGTCGATCGGCTCGCCGGTGAACTCGCCGCGGACATCGCGGCGGCGGCGCAGGATTTCGTAGAACTCGTCGATCATCGGCGCAGCACCCATTCCACGGCTTCGGCGACCCCCGCGACCTCGGCGGTGGCCGGGCGCGGCGGGCGGCGCACGACGACCACCGGCAGGCCCAGCTCGCGGGCGGCGGTGAGCTTCGCGGCGGTCATCGAGCCGCCGCTGTCCTTGGTGACGAGGACGTCGATGCGGTGCCCGGCCAGCAGTGCGCGTTCTCCGTCCACTTCGTACGGTCCGCGGTTCAGCACGACCTCGTGCTGCCTCGGCAACGGCGGCTCGGGCGGGTCGACGCAGCGGATGAGGAACCACAACGCGTCGAGCCCGGCGAACGCGGCGAGGCCCTGGCGTCCGCTGGTCAGGAAGACGCGGGAGCCCAGGCCGGGCAGCAGTTCGGCGGCGGCGTCGAGGTCGTCGGCCCAGTGCCAGCGGTCGCCTTCGGCGGGCTGCCAACCGGGCCGGGCGAGCCGCAGCAGCGGCACACCGACCGCCGAGGTGGCGGCGAAAGCGTTGGTGCCGATGCGTTCCGCGAACGGATGGGTCGCGTCGACCACCGCGGCCACCTCGTGCTCCCGCAGCCACGTCGAGAGCCCTTCGACCCCGCCGAACCCGCCGACGCGCACCTCCCCGGCCGGCAGCCGCGGCCGCGCGACCCGCCCGGCGAGCGACGACACCACGGCGACCGCGCGCGAGTGCAGTTCGGCCGCGAGCGCCCGCGCCTCGGCCGTGCCGCCGAGGACCAGCACGGTCATCCGCCGTAGCCCACGGCCGCGCGCCAGCGGTCGAGCGTGCGCATGTTCGCGAGCGTCTCGGCCCAGGTCAGCTCGGGTGCCTGCCGGTTGTCCACGTGCGCGGCGACGTGGTCGGCCTCGCGCGCGAACACGCTCTGTGTCGCCTCGATCTCGATCACCTCGGGCTCGCCGCCGGCCGGCGTCAGCACGATCTGCGCCGACGTCGCGCGGCGCATCTGCGGTAGCCACGCGGGTTGCGGCACGTGCAGCTGGCCGGTGGTGCCGTAGACGCGGATGTGGTCGTCCTGCGTGAGCCGGTAGCCGCACGACAGCTGCGCGATGATGTCGCCCGGCAGGCGCAGCAGGCCCATCGCGAACTCGTCGACGCCGCGGTCGGTCAGCCGCGCCATGCCCGTGACGGTGGTGGGTTCCACGACGTCGATCCCGGTCGCCGCCTGCGAAACGAGCCGCGCGAGCGACGTGCAGTAGCAGCCCACGTCGAGGATTCCGCCGCCGCCGAGGGCCGGATCGGCCAGGCGCGGGGCGTCGTTGGCGCCGGTGTCGAAGCTGAACGAGACGTCCACGGCCCGGATTTCCCCGATCGCGCCGCACTCGATGAGCTCGACCAGCCGGCGCGTCTGCGGGTGAAGCCGGTACATGAACGCCTCCATGAGGAAGACGTCGTGCCGGCGTGCCGCGTCGATCACCTTCTCGGCCTCGGCAGCGGTGACCGTCAGCGGTTTCTCGCACAGCACGTGCTTCCCGGCTTCGGCGGCGCGGATCGCCCACTCCGCGTGCATCGGGTGCGGCGTGGCGATGTAGACGGCGTCGACGGCCGGGTCGGCGAGCAGGTCTTCGTAGGCGCCGTAGGCCTTCGGGATGTCGAAGCGGGTGGCGAACTCGCGAGCGCGGTCGGCCGAGCGCGCGGCGACGGCCTCCAGCGAGCCGTGCTTGCTGCGTTCGACGCCGGCCGCGAAATCGGCGGCGATCGATCCGGCGGCCACCAGGCCCCAGCGTAGTTCGGTCACAGTGACTCCGGTTGGCTCGCGCGGTCTCGGGTGCTCGAATACAGGAAGCTGTCGGGAAATCCTCCGGCGGCGAGCACCCGGCCGACGAAGATGGTGGCCGCGCGCGTCATCCCGGCCTCGCGGGCTTGCGCGGCGATGTCGGTGAGCGTGCCGCGCACCACGGTCTCGCCCGGCTGGCTCGCCAGCGCCACGACGGCCGCGGGGCAGTCGGCGCCGTAGAACGGAGCGAGTTCCTCGGTTACCCGCTCGATATGGTTGATGGCCAGGTGCACCGCGAGGGTGGTGCCGCTGCGGGCGAAGTTCGCCAGCGTCTCGCCTTCGGGCAACGCCGTCGACCTCGCCTGGGCGCGGGTGATCACGAGGCTCTGCCCGATGCCGGGCACGGTCAGCTCCCGGCCCAGCACCGCGGCCGACGCGGCGAACGCGGGCACACCCGGGACGATGTCGTAGGGCACGCCGGCCGCGTCGAGGCGGCGCACGGTTTCCGCGACCGCGCTGTAGAGCGAAGGATCACCGGACACCAGCCGCGCGACGTCGTGGCCCGCGTGGTGGGCGGTGATCAGGCGGTCGACGATCTCGTCGAGGCTCAGGTTCGCGGTGTCGACGCGCTCGGCTTCGGGTGCGCAGTACGCGAGCAGGTCGGTCGGCGTCATGCTGCCCGGGTACAGGCACACGCCGCAGCGCGCGAGCAGGTCGCGGCCACGGACGGTGATGAGGTCGGCCGCGCCGGGGCCGGCGCCGATGAAGTGAACGGTCATCTCGAACTCCAGGACGTCACGGTGCGCGACGGGGTCCACCCCGTGAACCCGCCGAGCGGCTGCGCGTGGTCGACGGCGATCCTCGTCAGCTCACCACCCCGGCTCGCGTAGGCGTCGGCCAGGATCCGTTCGGCTTCCAGTGTGACCCCGTGGGCGACCACGCGGGCGCCGGTGCCGAGGCACGCGTCGAGCAGGCCGGGGACGGTGAGGCCGCCGCCGATGAAGACGGCGTCGGGGTGGGGCAGCCGAGCGAGCGCGTCGGGGGCCGGGCCGGTGACCACGCGCAGTTCGGGGACGCCGAGCGTGGCGGCGTTGCGGGTGATGCGCTCGGCGCGCGCGGGGTCGCGTTCGATCGCGATCGCGCGGTTGAGCGGGTGGGCCCGGGACCATTCGATGCCGATGCTGCCCGCGCCCGCGCCGACGTCCCAGAGCAGCTCGCCGGGCACCGGCGCGAGGTGGGCGAGAGCGGACGCGCGGACGTCGCGTTTGGTGAGCTGGCCGTCGTGCTCGAAGGCGCTGTCGGGCAGGCCGGTGAGCGGGAGCGCGGGGCCGGCGCAGACCAGGGCGAACACGGTGAGCGGGCCGGGTTCGTGGGTCCAGCCGTCCGCGCGGCGCTCGTCTTCGGCGCCGAGGTTTTCGAGGCTGGTCAGGGTGGATTCGCCGTAGCCGCGGGTGCGGAGCAGCTCGCGCAGGTCTTCGACGTTCGCACCCAGGACGAGGACTTTCCGGCGCGGCGCCAGGACCCGGGCCACCCGGTCCACGGCCCGCCCGACGACGGTGACGACCTCGGTCTCCTCGAACGACCAGCCCAGCCGCGCACGGGCCAGCGTCACCGACGACAGCGCGGGCAGCACCTCGACGTCGTGGCCGCGGTCGCGCAGCGTCGTGCCGATGCCTGAGAGCAGGGGATCACCGCTGGCCAGCACGCAGACGCGGCGCCCGGCGTGCTCGGCGAGGACGCCGTCGAGCGCCGGCAGCAGCGGACTCGGCCAGGCTTGCGTGCGGACGCCGTCGGGCACCATCACGAGCTGCCGCGGCGCCCCCAGCACGATGTCGGCTGCGAGCACGGCGTCGCGTGCTTTCTCGCCTAGTCCCGACCAGCCGTCGGCACCGATCCCGACGACCGACACAGGTGCGGTGTCTCCCCGGGGGCGTGCCCCCGGACCCCGCGCCGGGGGCATGCCCCCGGACCCCCCGCCCGCCGCGTGGTCGGTCGCCTCGGGCAAGGCGCGACGCGTGCCTGAGTCGGGTGATTTTTCGCGCACGTTCACCCACGCTAGACGACGCGTTTCCTGTGCGATGATCGGCCGGACGCCGACCACGAGGAGAGCTCTTGAAGCCGTACCCGTTCACCGCCGTCGTCGGGATGCCGGACCTGCGCCTGGCGCTGATCCTGTCCTCGATCTCACCCGCCGTGGGCGGCGTGCTGGTGCGGGGCGAGAAGGGCACGGCGAAGTCGACGATGGTGCGCGCGCTCGCCGGTCTGCTGCCCCAGCTCGACGTGGTGGACGGCTGCCGGTTCTCGTGTGATCCCGCCGCGCCCGACCCCGTGTGCCCGGACGGTCCGCACCCCGCGGGCGCGCCCGCGCACCGGCGGCCGGCGCGGCTGGTGGAGCTGCCCGTCGGCGCGGCGGAGGACCGGGTCGTCGGGTCGCTGAACCTGGAGAAGGCGCTGTCGGCGGGCGTCACGGACTACCAGCCCGGTCTGCTGGCCGCCGCCAACCGCGGCCTGCTCTACGTGGACGAGGTCAACCTCCTGCACGACCACCTCGTCGACACGCTGCTCGACGCCGCCGCGATGGGCCGCGCGACCGTGGAGCGCGAGGGCGTGTCCGTGTCGCACGCGGCGCGGTTCGTGCTGATCGGCACGATGAACCCCGAGGAAGGCGAGCTGCGGCCGCAGCTGCTGGACCGGTTCGGCCTGACCGTCGAGGTCGCGTCCAGCCGGGAGCCCGAGCAACGCGTGGAGGTGGTCCGCCGGCGGCTCGCGTACGAGGCGGATCCCGACGGGTTCGCGAGCGCGTATGCCGCCGAAGACGCAGCGCTGGCGGCGGACATCGAGGCGGCGCAACGGCTTCTGCCGGCGGTGAAGCTGCCCGACGACGCCCTGCGGCAGATCGCCGAGGTGTGCGCGTCGTTCGAGGTGGACGGGATGCGGGCCGACATCGTCACGGCACGCACGGCCGTCGCGCACGCCGCGTGGGCCGGGCGCAGCGCGGTGACCACCGAGGATGTCCGCGTGGCCGCGCGGCTCGCGTTGCCGCACCGGCGCCGCCGCAACCCGTTCGACGCGCCCGGGATTTCCGAGGAGCAGCTGGAACAGGCGTTGCAGGACGCGCAGCCGCCCGAGGATCCCGGCCCTGGTCCGGAGGACGACGGGCCCGGCTCGGGTTCACAACCGCCCGCCGCGGAAGGTGAGCAGCCGCCGGGGGACCGGCCCGCACCGCAGCAGCAACAACAACCGGGCGACGGGACGGGTTCCGGACCGCAGAACACGGTCGGCTCCGGCGAGACGTTCCGCGCGCGAGTCTTCCGCGTCAAGGGCACCGGCGAAGGCGAACGCGGCCGCCGGTCCCGGGCCATCACCGACACCGGGCGCACGATCGGGGTCCAGCCGCCGAGTGTCCGCGACGGCCGTCCGCACCTCGTCGCCACGATGCGGGCCGCGGCGCCGCACCAGCGGTCCCGTGGCCGCAGCGGTCCCGGACTTCTCGTGCGTACGCAGGATCTGCGGTTCGCGTTGCGTGAAGGGCGCGAAGGCAACCTCGTGCTGTTCTGCGTGGACGCGTCCGGCTCCATGGGCGCGCGCACGCGCATGCGCGAGGTGAAGACGGCGGTGCTCTCTCTGCTGCTGGACGCCTACCAACGGCGCGACAAGGTCGGGCTCGTCACCTTCCGTGGTGACTCGGCCGAGCTCGCGCTGCCGCCGACGATCAGCGTCGAGGCCGCGGCCGCGCGGCTGGAAGGACTGCCGACGGGCGGCCGCACGCCGCTCGCGGAAGGACTGCTGGAAGCCGCGCGCGTGCTGCGCGTGGAGGCGATCCGGGATCCGCGCCGGCGTCCGCTGTTGGTGCTCGTCACGGACGGACGCGCCACGAGCGGGGCCGACGCCGTCGCCCGGTCGCAGGCCGCGGCAGGCTTGCTGGCCGGCGTCACCACCATCGTGATGGACTGCGAAAGCGGCCGGATGCGCCTCGGGCTCGCGGCGGAGCTGGCCGGGCACCTCGGCGCCGAGCACGTGCCGCTCGCCGAGGTCGCGGCCGAGACGCTCGCCGCCGCGGTTCGTGATCGCACCGGAAGGGCTGCCTGATGCCGCAAGGGAAACCGGCTGTCGTCCCGCAGGACGGGCTCACCACACGCCAGCGCCGCAACCGCCCGCTGCTCGCCGTGCACACCGGCGAGATGAAGGGCAAGTCGACCGCCGCGTTCGGCATGGCGCTGCGCGCCTGGAACCAGGGCTGGTCGATCGGGGTGTTCCAGTTCGTGAAGTCGGCGAAATGGCGCGTCGGCGAGGAAGCCGCGTTTCGCGCGCTCGGGAAGCTGCACGACGAGACGGGCGAGGGCGGGCCCGTCGAGTGGCACAAGATGGGCGAAGGCTGGAGCTGGACGCGCAAGCAGGGCTCCGACGAGGACCACGCCGCCAACGCGCGTGAGGGCTGGGCCGAGATCAAGCGCCGCCTGGCCGCCGAGACGCACGACTTCTACGTCCTCGACGAGTTCTCCTACCTGCTCAAGTGGGGCTGGCTCGAAGTGGACGACGTGGTGTCCACTTTGGTCTCCCGGCCCGGGCACCAGCACGTGGTGATCACCGGCCGCTACGCGCCGCCGGAGCTCGTCGAGGCCGCCGACCTGGTGGCCGAGATGACGAAGGTCAAGCACCCCATGGACGCGGGCCAGAAGGGGCAGCGGGGGATCGAGTGGTAGCGCGGGTGGTCATCGCCGCGCCCGGCTCGGGGCACGGCAAGACCACCATCGCCGCGGGGTTGATGGCGGCGTTGCGCGCGGCCGGGCACCGCGTGTCCGGGCACAAGGTCGGGCCCGACTTCATCGACCCGTCCTACCACGCGCTGGCCACCGGCCGTCCCGCGCGCAACCTCGACCCGTTCCTGCAGGGTGAGGACCGGTTGGTGCCCTTGCTGCGCCACGGTTCCGCGGGCGCGGACCTCGCCGTGATCGAAGGCGTGATGGGAATGTTCGACGGCGCGCTCGGCACGGAGGGTTACGCGTCGACCGCACACGTCGCCCGGGTGCTCGACGCGCCGGTGGTGCTGGTGGTCGACGCTTCGGCCGCTTCGCGCAGCGTCGCGGCGACCGTGCTGGGGTTCGCGAACTACGACACGCGCGTGCGCCTCGCCGGCGTGATCCTCAACAAACTGGGCTCGCAGCGCCACGAGGACGAGATCGCGTCCGCGCTGGAGGCTACGGGCGTTCCGCTGCTGGGTGCGCTGCGGCGCAACGAGAACGTGCACGCGCCGAGCCGCCACCTCGGCCTGGTGCCCGCGGCCGAACGCGCCGCCGACTCGCAGCGGGTGCTGCCGGAGCTGGCGTCGTGGGTGGCCGGCGGCGTGGATCTCGAAGCGGTGGTGCGGGTCGCGCGCGCGGCGCCGCCGTTGACGGGTCCGGTGTGGACACCGCCCGGTGAGTTCGAGGGACCGCGGGCGGTGGTGGCCGCGGCGGCCGGGCCGGCGTTCACGTTCCGGTACACGGAGAACGTGGAGCTGCTCGCCTCGTTCGGCGTGGACGTCGTCGACGTGGATCCGTTGCGGGACGAGGAGCTGCCCGAGGGCTGCGCCGGACTGTACTTCGGCGGCGGCTTCCCGGAGGTGCACGCCGCGGAGCTGTCGGCGAACAAGCCGTTGCTCACGGCGGTGGCGGACGCGGTGGCGCAGGGCATGCCGGTGAGCGTGGAGTGCGCGGGGCTGCTGTACCTGTGCCGCGAGCTGGACGGCCTGCCGATGGCCGGTGTCGTGGACGCGACGGCGGTGATGACCAAACGCGGGAAGCTCGGGTACCGGACGGCGGTTTCGCTGGCGGACAACGTGCTCGCGGTCGCCGGCCAGCGCGTGACCGGGCACGAGTTCCACCGGACCGAGCTGACGCCCGGCGCCGGTCCGTCGCCGGCGTGGGGCTGGGAGCGGACGGTGGACGGGTTCGCTTCGGCTTCGCTGCACGCGTCCTACCTGCACGTGCACTGGGCCGGGTACCCGGAGCTGGCGGAACGGTTCGCCACCCACGTCCGAGCGCAGGCTTCGCGTGGCTGACTCCCCGGACTACGACCTGAACCACCACGGCGACCGCGAGGTCGGGCCGGGGCTGGTGGACCTCGCGGTGAACGTCCGGCTCGCGCGCCCGCCCGAGTGGTTGCGGCGGGAGCTGGTGTCCGCTGTGGACAGTCTCGCCGCGTACCCCGACTCGTCGGCGGCGCAGGCCGCCGTCGCCGCGCGGCACGGCCGTCCGCCGGACGAAGTGCTGGTCACGGCGGGTGCGGCCGAGGCGTTCACCTTGCTGGCTTCGGCTTTGAAGCCGCGGCACGCGGTGGTCGTGCACCCGCAGTTCACCGAGCCCGAGGCCGCGTTGCGCGCCGCGGGGCACGAGGTTTCGCGCGTGGTTCTGTCCGCTTCGGACGGTTACGTGCTGGATCCCGCGGCGGTTCCGGCCGACGCGGACCTGGTGTTCGTGGGCAACCCGACGAACCCGACGTCCGTGCTGCACCCCGCCGCCGCACTCCGGGCTTTGGCCCGGCCGGGCCGTCTGCTCGTGGTCGACGAGGCCTTCCTCGACGCGATTCCCGGCGAGGCCGAGAGCCTGGCGGGTTCGTCGCTCGACGGCGTGGTCGTTCTCCGCAGCCTCACCAAAACCTGGGGCCTCGCCGGCCTGCGCGCCGGGTACGTCCTCGGCCCGGCCGACGTCCTGGCCCGCTTGCGCTCGGTCCAGCCACCCTGGTCGGTTTCGACGCTCGCCGCCGTCGCCACGGTCGCCTGCTGCCGCCCGGCCGCGCTCGAGGAAGCGGAAAAGCTCGCCACCGCCGCCGAATCCGACCGCGACTACCTCGTCTCCCGGCTGGCCGACCTGGGCCTGCCCGTGCTCGGCGACCCGAGGGGACCGTTCGTGCTCGTCGAAGGCCCCGACGACGGCCTGCGAACCAGGCTGCGCGACGCGGGCTACGCCGTCCGCCGCGGCGACACGTTCCCCGGCCTCGGCCCCCGGCACCTGCGCCTGGCCGTCCGCTCGCGCGAGGTGACCGACGGGTTCCTCGCCGCGCTGTCCCGGTCGCTCTAGCCGGCGAGCACGGGCAAGCCGTGCGTATCACTCGTTTCGGGTGAGGAACCGCCGGTGATTCGGTGGCACAGTACCGGGCTTCGCGTCTTGTCCGGCAAACGCGACATCGACCACCGCACCCATCCGCCAAGGAGACGCATGTCTGTCACGACTGAAGGGGCAGTGCACGATCAAGCGATCCGGCCGTTCACGGTCGAGACGTCCGATGCGGATCTCGAAGATCTGCGTGCGCGCGTCATGGCCACTCGCTGGCCCGAAAAGGAACCCGTCTCGGACGCCTCGCAGGGCGTGCCGCTCGAGACGATGCAGGCGCTCGCCCGTTATTGGGCGACGGAGTACGACTGGCGCAGGTGCGAGGAGAGACTGAAGGCTCTCCCGCACTTCATCACCGAGATCGACGGTCTCGACATCCACTTCATCCACGTTCGCTCGAAACACGAAGACGCGTTGCCGCTCCTCGTCGCGCACGGCTGGCCCGGCTCGGTCATCGAGCAGCTGAAGATCATCGGTCCGCTGACCGATCCCACGGCCCACGGCGCGAGCGAAGCGGACGCTTTCCACCTGGTGATCCCGTCGATGCCCGGCTACGGGTTCTCGGGCAAGCCCGCCGTCACCGGCTGGGGCCCCGAGCACATCGCGCGCGCCTGGGCCGAGCTGATGAAGCGCCTGGGATACGACAACTACGTCGCCTCGGGCGGCGATTGGGGCGGGCAGATCGTCGATCTGATGGGTGCGCAGGCGCCGGCCGGCCTGATCGGTATCCACACCAATTTCCCCGGCGCCGTCCGCCCCGACGTCGCCCAGGCCGTGCAGTCCGGCGGCCCGGCGCCACCCGATCTGTCCGAGGAGGGAACACGTCTCTACGAAAAGCTGAGGGACTTCTTCGCGACAGACGTGGCCTACGCCCTCGAGATGGGGACCCACCCGCAGACGCTCTACGGAATCGCCGATTCGCCCATCGGCCTCGCCGCCTGGATGCTCGACCACGACGCGGCCAGTCTGGCGCTGATCGCCCGGGTCTTCGACGGACAGTCCGAGGGACTGACCCGCGACGACGTGCTCGACAACATCACCCACTACTGGTTGACGAACACGGGGGTCTCTTCGGGACGTCTCTACCGGGAGAACAAACTCGGCTTCTTCGACCCGAAGGGCGTCTCCGTCCCGGTGGCGGTGAGCGTCTTCCCCGACGAGCTCTACCAGGTGCCGCGGAGCTGGGCCGAGGAGGCGTATCCCCGGCTCATCCACTACAACCGGCTCGACAAGGGCGGGCACTTCGCCGCCTGGGAGCAGCCGAAGCTGTTCGCCTCCGAGGTCCGTGCCGGATTGCGCTCGGTGCGCTAGATGTCGGTATCCGCGCGCACGAGCATGCCCGCCCTCGGCGGGGCCGAGTGGCTCAACTCCGGGCCACTGGGTCCCGCCGAGCTGGCCGGCCACGTCGTCGTCGTCAACTTCTGGACGCTGACCTGCATCAACTGGCTGCGCCAGGAGCCCTACGTCCGCGCCTGGTCGCGGGCCTACTCCGACGACGGGTTGATCGTCGTCGGAGTGCACACGCCGGAGTTCTCGTTCGAGCACGCGCTCGACCGCGTGCGCCAGGCGACGAACGAGCGGGGGATCGACTACCCGGTCACCGTCGACAACGACTACGCCATCTGGCGCGCGTTCGACAACCACTACTGGCCGGCGCTCTACTTCGTGGACGCCCAAGGCGTCATCCGCGACCACCACTTCGGTGAAGGACGCTACGAGCAGTCGGAGCGCATGATCCAGCGGCTGCTCGGCGTCGAGCGCGAGCTGGTCTCCGTCGCCGGGCACGGCGTGGAGGCCGAGGCCGACTGGGATCACCTGCGCACGCCCGAGACGTATCTCGGCTACGCGCGTGGTGAGCACTTCGCTTCGCCGGGCCGTATCGGGTTCGACGAACGACGCGCCTACGAGCTCCCGCCGCAGGGCGTGCGCCTCGGTACCTGGGCCCTCGCCGGTGTGTGGACGATCGGGCCCGAGAGCGTCGTGCTCGCCGAGGCCGGTGGGAGCATCACCTACCGGTTCCACGCGCGCGACGCGCACCTCGTGCTGGCTCGTGGTCCTGGACCGCCGATTCCTTTCCGCGTAACCCTCGACGGCGCGGCTCCGGGCCCGGGCCACGGTGTCGACGTCGACGCGGACGGGCACGGCTTGCTCCGGGACGCCCGCCTCTACCAGCTCGTGCGCCAGCGCGACGAGGTCCGCGAGCGGACGCTGGAGATCACCTTCCTCGAACCCGGCGCCGGGGCGTACGTGTTCACGTTCGGGTAGCTCGTCTTCGGGACCGCGGCGGCTCAGACGGCGAGCGTGAGCAGCGCCGCCGCCACCGCCACTTCGACCCCGGCGCCGAGGACGTCACCGGTGATTCCGCCCAGGCGCCGGACGCACCGGGCGAGCAAGGCCGCCGCGACGAGGTACCCGGCGCCGACCGCGGCCACCCCTTGCCACCACGGCAAACCGGGCGCCAAAGCGGCGAGCGCGGCGGCCACCAGGCCGACGGCCACCGCGACCACCCGCGGCACGGATCCCGCCACCGTCGCCCCGAGCCCCTCCGGCCGGGCCGAGGGCACGCCCTGCGCGCACGACATCGACAGCGTGCACCGGCCCGCCAGCACCGAGACCACGGCGGCCACGACGCCGTGGCCCGCCGACACGGCGCCGGTCAACGCGCCGGCCTGCACCAGGAGCACGAACACGAGCGTCGCGACCCCGGTCGGGCCCGAGTCGCCGCGGCGCATGACGTCGAGGGCTTTGGCGCGGTCGTAGGACGCGCCGAGCCCGTCCGCGGTGTCGGCCAGCCCGTCGAGGTGCAGGCCGCGGCTGCCCAGAGCCACCACGCCCAGCGCGAGGGCGGCGACGGCGAGCGCGGGCAGGCCCACGGCCACGCCGCCGGCCACGATCAGGCCCGCGGCCGCGGCGAGGGGGACCGCCGCGACCGGTCCCAGTACCATCGCCGCCCCGGCCACCCCGCGATCGATGACGCGCGGGGCCGGCACGGGCACGGTGGTCAGGGTGCCGACGGCCAGCCGCAGCGCGTCGCCGAGCTTCACCGGCTCCCCGCTCGCAACCGCGCGTAACCGCGGCACCCGAGAGCGGCCGACGTCACGGCGCCGCGCGCCGCGGACGGTGACCCGAATCCTTCGAGCCGCGCGCCGGCGGCCCTCAGGTCCTGGCGGGCAGCCCTCACGCGAGGTCCGCCAGCAGCCCCATGTCCGCGATGATCGCCCGCGCCGCCCGCAGCGTCGGGACGGCCTGGACGGCGCCGCTGCCTTCGCCGAGCCGCAGGCCCAGGTCGAGGATCGGCGTCAGGCCCAGCGCCTTCAACGCGAACGCCTGCGAAGGCTCCGTCGAGCGGTGTCCCGCGAGCCACCACTGCTCGGCACCCGGCGCGATGTCCCGGGCGACCAGGGCGGCCGCGCCGGAGAAGATGCCGTCGAGCAGCACGGGGATGCCCCGCACGGCGGCTTCCACGAGGAATCCCGCCGTGGCCGCGACGCAGGCGCTGCCCAGCGCCGTCAGCCGCTCGAACGGGTCGGCCACCCGCCCCGCGGCGCGCTGCACCGCGGCCTCGACCACGGCCGTCTTCGCGTCCAGCGCCGCCCCGGACACACCCGTACCCGTGCCGACGACCTCGGCGGCGGGCAGGCCCAGCGTGGCCGCGACCAGAGCCGCGCACATCGTGGTGTTGCCGATGCCCATGTCGCCCGGAATGAGCAGATCCGCGTCGGCTTCCTCCGCCGCGATGGCGCGCCCCGCCTCGAACGCGGCGAGCGCTTCGCCCGGGGCGAGGGCGTCCTCGACGTCGATCGCGCCCGAGCCCCGGCGGATCTTGTGCGCGGTCACGGAAGCCGGCACGTCCGAAGCGTCCCAGTCGACCGCGATGTCGGCCACGCGCACGCGAGCGCCGACCTGCGCGGCGAGCACCGTGACGCCACTGCGCCCGGCCAGGAACACCCGCACCATCGCCGCCGTGACCTCACGCGGGTAGGCCGACTGCGCCGACACCCCGTGGTCGCCCGCGAAGACGACCACGCGCACGTCGTCCAGCGGACGCGGCGGCACCACGCCGTGGGCGGCGCTGAGCCACGCGGCCAGCTCCTCGAGCCGGCCCAGCGCGCCGAGTGGCTTCACCAGGCCGTCGAGGCGCTCCTGCGCGGCGGCGCGGGCGGCGGCGTCGGGCACGGGGATGTCGAAACGCGGCACGGCGGACTCCTTACGGCAGTTCGAGCACCCGCCCGGCGACGACCAGCAGACTCCGGTCGGACTCGGCGGACACCCGGTTGTTGAGTGCGCCCAGCACATCACGGAACAGCCGTCCGGACGACGTAGCGGGCACCACACCGCTGCCGACCTCGTTGCTCACGGCCACCACGGGCACGCGCGCCTGGGTCCACGCTGCCAGGAAGTCCTCGAGCCGGTCGTCGAGACGGCGCTCCCAGCCCGGCTTGCCCGTCCACGCGCCGACCTCGTCGAGCACGCGCGAGAGCCACGTGCCGAGGCAGTCGATGAGCAACGGGCTCGTCGCCGTGCGCAGCACGGTCGCCAGGTCGGTGGTCTCCACCGTGGTCCAGTGGCGCGGGCGCCGGGCCTTGTGCGCGGCGACGCGGGCGGCCCACTCGGGGTCGTCGTCGCTCGGGGGAAGGCCCGGGGCCACGTACACGAGGTGCGTGTGGTGCGCGACGAGCCGCTCCGCGTGCCTCGACTTCCCCGAGCGGACGCCGCCGAGGACCAGCACCTTGCCGTCGTCGCGTCCGTACCGGCGGAGGGTCCGCGCCAGGGTCTCGAGATACCCGGCGAGCCGGTGCGTCAGCTTGGTCATACCCGGCATTCTCGTGCACGCGCTACGGTTCGCCACGTGCCACTCCGACAAGCCGTCACAGCGGCCGGCCTGATCACCGGATATGCCGCCGACTCACTCTTCGGTGACCCCCGGCGCGGGCACCCGGTCGCGGTGTTCGGCAGCTGGGCCGGTGCGCTGGAACGCCGCTGGTGGGCCGACTCGAAGCCGCGCGGAGCGGCGTACGCGGCCGTCTGTGCGGGAGCGGTGACGGGCCTGGGCGTCGCCGCTGAGCTGAGTACGCGCCGACGTCCCTTCGCTCGCTTCGCGCTCACGGCCGTCGCGACGTGGGTCGTGCTCGGCGGGCGTGGCCTGGCGGCGGAGGGCCGCGAGATGGCGCGGCTGCTCGACGCAGGCGACGTGCCCGCCGCGCGCACCCGGCTGTCGCACCTGTGCGCGCGCGACGCTTCCGAACTGGACACCGCGGAGCTCACGCGCGCGGCCACCGAGTCGATCGCGGAGAACACGTCCGACGCCGTGGTGGCGCCGTTGCTGTGGGGTGCCGTCGCCGGCCTGCCCGGCCTGCTCGGTTACCGCGCACTCAACACGCTCGACGCGATGGTCGGCTACCGCTCGCCGCGCCACCGCAACTTCGGCTGGGCGGCGGCGCGCCTCGACGACGTCGTGAACCTCGTGCCGTCGCGGGCCGGCGCCGTGCTCACCGCGGTGTCCGCGCCGCTCGCCGGCGGGCGGGTCCGGGCGTCGCTGCGGGCGTGGCGGCGGTACGGCTCGCACCACCCGAGCCCCAACGCCGGCCAGGTCGAGGCCGCGTTCGCGGGCGCGCTCGGCCTGCGCCTGGGCGGCACCAACAGCTACGGCGGCGAGGTCGAGGCCCGCGGCACGCTCGGTGACGGCCGCGCGCCCCGGCCCGTCGACCTGCGTCGTGCGGTGCGGCTGTCGCGTGTGGTCGGTGCGGCGGCGGCGCTGGTGGCGGCCGCGGTGGCGGTGGCGCGATGAGCGGGCTGCTGGTCGCCGGCACGACGTCCGACGCCGGGAAGAGCCTGGTCACGGCCGGGATCTGCCGCTGGCTCGCGCGCCGCGGCGTGCGGGTGGTGCCGTTCAAGTCGCAGAACATGTCGAACAACTCGATGGTCTGCGCGGACGGGGCCGAGATCGGCCGCGCGCAGTGGCTGCAGGCCCGCGCCGCGCGCGTCGAGCCCGAAGCGGCGATGAACCCCGTGCTGCTCAAACCCGGCAGCGACCGCCGCAGCCACGTCATCGCGCTCGGGAAACCGTTCGGCACACTGGAAGCCGGCGAGTACGCGACCGGCCGCGCGGGGCTGGCGGAGATCGCCTTCGGTGCGTTCGAGGACCTTCGTTCGCGGTTCGACGTGGTCGTGTGCGAGGGCGCGGGCAGTCCCGCGGAGATCAACCTGCGCGGCGGCGACTACGTGAACATGGGCCTGGCGCGGCGGTTTTCGCTGCCGGTGGTCGTGGTCGGCGACATCGACCGCGGCGGGGTGCTGGCGGCGATGTTCGGCACGCTCGCGCTGCTGTCGCCGGAAGACCAGGCGCTGGTCGCGGGCTGGGTGGTCAACAAGTTCCGCGGCGACGTCGGGCTGCTGCGCCCGGGGTTGAAGAGCCTCGAGGACGTGACCGGCCGGCCGGTGCTCGGGGTGCTGCCGTGGCTGGACCGCGTGTGGATCGACTCCGAAGACGCGCTGGCCGCCGCGGGCTGGCGCCACGAAGCCGGACGCGGTGGCGGGGGTCTGCGCGTGGCCGTGGTGCGCTTTCCCCGTGCCTCGAACGCCACCGACGTCGACGCCCTCGCCGCCGAACCCGGCGTGACGGTGAGCCTCACCGCCGACCCGGACTCGGTCGCCGCGGCGGATCTGGTGGTGCTGCCCGGTTCTCGCGCCACCGTGGACGATCTGCGCTGGCTGCGCGAGCGTGGCCTCGCCGGCGCGGTGACCGCGCGCGCCGCCGCCGGCCGTCCCGTGTTGGGCATCTGCGGCGGCTACCAGATGCTGGCGGCCACCATCCACGACGATGTCGAGTCCCGCGCCGGCACCGTCGCCGGCCTCGGTCTGCTGCCGACCGAGGTGACGTTCGCGGGGGAGAAGGTGCTCGGCCGCCCGGTCGGCGAGTGGCGCGGCCACCGGGTCCAGGCGTACGAAATCCACCACGGCACCGCGTCTCGCGGCGACGCGGAGTCCTTTCTGGACGGTCACCGGGTCGGCTCCGTGTGGGGTACGACCTGGCACGGTGCTTTCGAGAACGACGGCTTCCGCCGCGCCTGGCTCACGGAGGTGGCCGCTCAGTCCGGCGTCGACTGGACGCCGGTCGAGGGCGCGCCCGGGTTCGCGGCCCTGCGCGAGGACATGCTGGAACGGCTGGCCGACGCCGTGGAGTCCGAAGTGGACACCGCGAAACTGCTGGAATTGCTGGAAAGTGGCGCGCCGGCCGGGTTGCCGTTCGTCCCGCCCGGCGCGCCGTGAACCGCTAGTGCACCACCGGCGCCGTCAGCATGCCCGACTTGGATTCCAGGGTGCAGACCACCGAGCGGTTCCGGTTCTGCCACGATCCGGCCGGCGGGTAGTACACGCCCATCACCAGGTCCGCCGGCATCGTGGTGTCGACGAAGAACCCTGACTGCGCCGTGGTGCAGTACTGGCGGCTCAGCGTGGACAGGGCTTCCTCGCCGGGATAGCTTTCGGACTCCGGCAAGGGCACCACGGCATAGATCTCGTCGGCGTGCGCCACGTCGCACGAGACCTTGGCGATGTCGCTGGTCAGCTTGTCGTAGCCGGTGAAGCACTCGCCTTGCTCGGCCGAGAACACGCTCTCGCCGCCGCCTGACAGCTCGTCGATGGCGGCGTCTTCGCTGCTCGAACCGGAGGAGGTGCCGGCGGTGATGATCACTGTCAGCAGCCACGCACCGCACAGGGCGAGGCCCGCGATGGCCAGGCCGCGGCCGCTGTCGCCGGTGCGCCGGATCTGACGCAGCGCGACGACACCGCAGATCACGCTCAGCAGCAGGCTGATCCCCGGGATCGCCAGCGCGAAGCCGAAGAGCACCTTCAGCAACGGGACGATCGCGAGCACCAGCGAGGCGATGGCGTAACCGTTGGTCTTGCCCGTCGCGGGCGGCGGCGGTGGCGGTGGCGCGTCCTGGTAGCTCGGCCCGGTCGGCTTGGGCGGCAGGACTGAATCGGACATGAGGGTCCCCTGAACTCATTCGTGGAATCCCCCGACCCGGGCATGATCGTAACCAACCGGGCACCGCTCGCGCGACAACGATTCAGGCGAGACCGGCGTCGTGAACCAAGATGGCGACCTGCGTCCGGTTGGCGGCTTCCACTTTGGACATGATGCGCCCCAGGTGGACCTTCACCGTGGCCTGGCTGACGCCGAGCTTCGTGGCGATCACCGCGTTGCTCCAGCCCTCGGCGACGGCCACCGCGACCTCGCGTTCGCGGGAGGTCAGTGCGGCCAGCCGTGCCTTCGCGGTTTCCATGGCCCCGCCCGAGGCGAACTCGCCGAGCAGCCGCCGCGTGACGGCCGGCGACAGCATCGCCTCGCCGCGGTGCACCACGTGCACGGCGCTGACCAGGTCGCGGGGCGGCGTGTCCTTGAGCAGGAACCCGGTGGCGCCGTGGCGCAACGCGGTGTGCACGTACTCGTCGAGGTCGAACGTGGTCAGCACGACGACCGCCGGCGCCTCGGGCAGTGCCGTGACCACGCGGGTCACCTCGAGGCCGTCGACGCCGGGCATCTGGATGTCGGTGAGCACGACGTCGGGCCGGTACTGCGCGACGAGCTCGGCGACGCCGGTGCCGTCGCCCGCCTCGGCGACCACGCGGATCTCCGGGTCCGACTCGAGGATCATCCGGATGCCGCTGCGCACGAGCACCTCGTCGTCCAGCAGCACGACCTTGATCACCGCAGCGTCCTCCTCATCTCACGCCCCGCCGGCGAGCGGGAACACCGCGCGCACCACGTAGTCACCCGAACCGTCGGGACCGACGCGCAGTGCGCCGCCGGCCAGCGTCACGCGCTCGCGCATGCCGATCACGCCGTAGCCCGCGCCGGGCAGGCCCGCCGAGGCGCCGAGCGCGTTGGCGACCTCGACCAGGAGCTTGCCGCTGTCGAGGGACAGCTTGACCCGGATCGGCGCGCCCGGCGCGTGTTTCGCCGCGTTGGTCAGCGCCTCCTGCACGATCCGGTACGCCGCCCGGCCCACCTTCTCCGGCACCTGCGGCAGGGGATCGGGCACCTCGGTGTCGACGTCGGCGCCGGCCGCCGCGAGGTCGCCCGCCAGCTGCGCGACGC
This sequence comes from Amycolatopsis sp. NPDC047767, assembly GCF_040704195.1. Taxonomy (NCBI): domain Bacteria; kingdom Bacillati; phylum Actinomycetota; class Actinomycetes; order Pseudonocardiales; family Pseudonocardiaceae; genus Amycolatopsis; species Amycolatopsis sp. NPDC047767. The sequence continues at coordinate 63,948 of NZ_JBEYSJ010000015.1, read as the reverse complement.
CGTCGAGTGTCGGGCTGGGCAGCGCCTTCGGTTCGTTCTCCTCCTCGCGCAGCACCCGCAGGATGTCGCGCAGCTCGGTGAGCGCGGCGGCACTCGACTCGCGGATCACCTCGGCGAGCCGGGCGGTTTCCTCGTCCCGAGCCCGCACCGTCAGCGCACCGGCTTGCAGCGCGACGATGCTCACGCGGTGGGCCACCACGTCGTGCATCTCGCGCGCGATCCGCCGTCGCTCGGCCGTCACGGCGCGTTCGGCGAGCAGGTCGCGGGTGCGTTCGGCCTGGTCCGCGCGGTCGTGTAAGGCGTCGAGGAGCACCGCGCGCTGGTGCATCCACAGCCCCGCGAGCAGCGGCAGGAGCAGCATCAGGGCCGCGACGAAGCCGACGACCTCCCAGGCCTGCAGGTCGTCGGGCCGGTAGGTGACGAACGTGATCACCAGGTCCGCGGCCACCGCGACCGCCGTCGGCCACTTCGGTCCGCGCTGGGCCGCGACGGTGTAGAGCGAGAAGATCGTGGCGAGCTGTGCCATCGGCGCGAACCAGGCCAGCACCGCCATCGCCAGCATCGTGACGAGCGGGAACCGGCGGCGCAGCAGCAACAGCACCAGCACGGCCACGATCGTGAGCTGCCACAGCGGGTGCCGGGTCACGCCGTTGAGCTCCTCCAGCGTGAGCGCGCCCGCGACGGCGATCGCCAGGCAGGCGTCGAGCAGGAGCAGTCGCACGGCGATCACCGTACGACTTTCCGGTTAGTCCGATCGAGCTGCCCGGCCGATGTGCGCACGGAGTCACTCTCGGCAAGGTTGGCGGCATGGCTAAAACGATCATCAAAACCGCAGCGGTGGCAGGGCTCGCCGCGGTGCTGGCCGCCGGCACCGCGACCGCCGCCACCGCTGATCCGGCGACGCCCGGCGCGCTGAACGCGGGCGAGCGGCTGTTCCCCGGGCTCGGCAACGGCGGCTACGACGCCCGCGACTACGACGTCTCCCTCGACTACCGGCCGGGCGTGACCACGATGGACGCGACGGTGACGATGCGCGCCGTCGCCACCCAGTCGCTGTCGTCCTTCGGGCTCGACTCGGCCGTCGGTGAGATCCGGACCGTGGAGGTCAACGGCACGGCCGCGAAGTTCGTGGTACAGGGCGAAAAGCTGGTGGTCACGCCCACGCGGCCGGTGCGCAAGGGCATGCCGTTCACGGTGCGGATCGGCTACGTCGCGGACCGGGCGAAGAGCCCGGCCTCGCCCACGGTGAAGGTCCCGCTGCCGCCCGACCTCGCCGAGGCCGTGGGTGTCTGGCAGAACACCCCGGACGGCTTCGCGGTGATGGGGCAGACCGACCGTGAGCACGCGGTTTTCCCGTCCGACGACGTCCCCGGCGACCCGGCCACCTACACCCTGCGGATCACCACCCCGGCCGACGTGCAGGGCGTCGGCAGCGGCACGCTCGTCGGGAAGCACCGCGCGGGCGACCGGGTGACCTCGGTGTTCCGCGTCGACCGGCCCACGGCCACCGACGTCGTGCAACTCGCGGCCGGGCACTTCACCGAGCTCGACCAGGTGGGCCCGCACGGCCTGCCGGTGCGCAGCTACGTGACCACGGCGGCGAAACCGGCCGCGCTCGACACCGCCCGCAAAACCCCGGAGATCATCGCCTGGCTGGAGCAGCGCCTCGGCCGCCCGTACCCGTACGCGAGCGCCGGCACCCTCGGCGTGAACCGCCTCTACGGCGGCGGCCTGGCCCTGGAAACCGCCGCGATGCCGACCTACAGCGCCCTGGCCCTCGAATACCCCAGCGAGGTGTCGACCATGGCGCACGAGCTCACCCACGAGTACTTCGGCGACGCCGTGCCCGTGCGCCACTGGGACGACATGTGGCTCAGCGAGGGTCACGCCACCTTCTACCAGGATCTCTACGACTCCGAGCACGGTGGCCAGCCGTTCGACGAGAAGGCGAAGTCCGGCTACGAGCAGAACAACGAGATCCTGAAGCAGAACGGCCCGGTCGCCCGGCAGTCCTCCGCCACGGGCGTCATGTTCGGCACCGACCTCGGCGGCAAGCTCACGCTGTACGCGCTGCGCAGCCTCGTCGGCCCGGCGACCTTCGACCACATCGAACGCACCTTCTTCGACGAGTTCCAAGGCCGCCCGGCCGCGACGCAGGACTACGTCGCCGTGGCCGAACGCGTCTCGGGCCGCGACCTGGGCGCGTTCTTCCACGACTGGCTGTACGGCTCCACCACCCCGGCCATGCCGGGCCACCCGGATTGGAAGGCGTGAGATGGCCGGCGACCTGGACTGGTGAAGCTCAGACGGCTGCCGCGGTGGCCTTCTGGGAGGGCTTCAGCACCTTCTCCGCGAAGAAGCCGAAGAACAGGCCCAGCGTGAGCCACAGCGTCACCTGTGTACCGACGGACGCGGTGCGGAAGCTCCACAGCGTGGACGCCGGGAAGGTCGGCGGCACCTCGTCGATGACCGGCATCAGCCACGTGACCACGGCCATCACCACGACGTAGCCGGCGCAGGCCAGCAGGCCGCCGCGCCAGGCACCGAGGTGGTCGGCGAGCTTGCGGCCGAACACGGTGGCGAGGATGCCCGCGAGCAGGGAGACGGCGACGAAGCCGAAGTACAGCTCGGTGCGTTGCCCGATGGTGCCCGGCTGGCCCACCGCGGGCGGGTTGGCCGGGTACTTGAGGAACGGCACGAAGAACACCACGCCGAACGCGCCCGCGGTGAGCAGCGCCGTGGTCACGCGGGGGCGCAGCGACCCGATGCGGCCGTAGACGAACGCGAAGGCCAGCGAGAACAGCCCGCCGATGGCGACGCCGTACACGAGCACGCCGGTCAGCAGGCCGACGGTGCTCTGGATGTCGCGCGGCACGAGCTCTTCCTCGGGCTGCTCGGCGTCACCGGTGCCCTGGCCGGCGGCCGGGTCGTGGACGTGGGAGTGCTCCGCGGAGCCGGCCTCCTCGATGCCGATGGCGCTGTTGACCGACGGCTCGCCGAACAGGTACGCGAAGACGAACGCGAGCACGCCGGCGATCAGGCCCGCGAGCATGCCGCGGACCAGCAGGGACCTCATCACGGTGGTTCGCCCGCCTCAGTGGCAGGGGAACGCGAGCAGGTGCCGGCCGTCGTGCACGAACTCGTGCACGTACATGTTGGCGAACACCGCGGTGGCGCCCTGTTCGGCGCTCACGAAGTAGAGGGCGATGAGAGCGAGCAGGCCCACCAGCACGGCCCACGGAACGATCTGGCGAACGGGGATCCGGACGGGGATCGGTGTGGCGACGGCGGGTGCTGCGGGCGTGGTCACTGTGCCTCCTCGGGCTTTTCGCGGCCTATCGGGAGCGGTACGACGGGTCCGGGTCTGGCTTCCCCCCGAAAGTGCTTCGAGGGGTCACAGTGGCGCGACCGCGCGGATTCTCACCGCGTTCCGAACTCGTCGTCTGGCTGACCGAGCGTAGGTTGCTGTGCTACCGCCAGTCAATGTCACATCGATGTGAGGTGCTCGATGTGACAATCGCGGCATGGCTGAATTGGTGGCGGCATTGGACGTGGGCGGCACGACCGTGAAGGCGGCCCTGCTCGACGCGGACCTCAACGCGCTCGCGACGACCCGGGTGCCCACGGCGAAGAGCGCGGACGGGACGGCGCTGGCCGAGCAGGTGGCCGAGATCGTTTCCTCGCTCGCGGAACAGGCCGGCACGGGTTCGCCGGGCGCCGTCGGGGTCGTGGTGCCGGGCATCGTCGACGAAGAGGCGCGCGTCGCCCGGTTCTCGGCCAACCTCGACTGGCGCGATGTCCCGTTCGGCGACCTGCTGGAGAACCGCCTGGGACTGCCGGTGGCGTTCGGCCACGACGTGAGCGCCGGTGGGCTGGCGGAGTTCCGCGTGGGCGCGGGGAAGGGCTGCACCGACGCGGCGTTCGTCGCCATCGGCACGGGCATCGCGGCCGCCCTGCTGCTCGACGGGCGCCTCTACCGGGCTCACGGGCTGGCCGGTGAGGTCGGCCACATCGACGTGGGGCACCGCATCGTCTGCGGCTGCGGCGCGACGGGCTGTCTGGAGGCGATCTCCTCGGCGTCGGCCATCGCGCGCCGCTACACCGAACGGACCGGTCGCCCGGCCGACGGCGCGCAGCCCGTGGTCGACGCCGCGCGCCACGGTGACGAAGCGGCGGTCGCCGTGGTGTCCGACGCGCTCGACGGCCTCGGCCACGGCCTGCGGACGTTGCTGACGCTGCTCGCGCCCGAGGTGATCGTGCTCGGCGGCGGCCTGTTCACCGCGGCCGACTACGTGCTCGACCCGGTGCGCGACTACCTGGCTTCGGCGCTGACTTTCCAGCGGATGCCGGAACTGCGGGTGGCTTCGCTGGGTGACGAGGCCGGACGGCTGGGCGCCGGACTCCTGGCGCTGGACCGGCTGCACAACCGCTGACGGCTCGCCGCGTGCGGCCGCACGGGCCCACACCCGAAAACGGGCGGGTGCGGCGCCGTTGCCGCACCCGCCCGCAGCCCGGGAGGGGTCGTGGCGGGCGCAGCAACGCTGGTGCGCCCACCACGGGGTCAGGAGATCGGCCGGTCGGTCGGCGCGATCGGGGCCGGGAGGAAGGCCCGGCCGGTGAGGAAGGCGTCGACGCCGGCGGCGCAGGAGCGGCCCTCGGCGATGGCCCAGACGATCAGCGACTGGCCGCGGCCCATGTCGCCGGCGACGAAGACGTTGTCGACGCTCGTGCGGAAGTCCTTGTCGCGCGCGACGTTGCCGCGCTGGTCGAGGTCGACGCCGAGGTCTTCCAGCAGGCCCGACTGCTGCGGGCCGACGAAACCCATGGCCAGCAGCACGAGCTGCGCGGGCAGCTCGGTCTCGGTGCCTTCGACGGGCACGAACTTGCCGCCCTCGTTGCGCACCTCCACCAGGCGGAGCGCGCGGACGCGGCCGTCGGCGTCGGCCACGAACTCCTGCGTGTTCACCGAATACAGGCGCTCGCCGCCCTCCTCGTGGGCCGAGCTGACGCGGTAGATCATCGGGTACGTCGGCCACGGGTGCGCGTCCGAACGGGATTCCGGCGGCCGCGGCATGATCTCCAGCTGGGTCACGGAGCGAGCGCCCTGGCGGTGGGCCGTGCCGACGCAGTCCGCGCCCGTGTCGCCGCCGCCGATGACCACGACGTCCAGGCCCTCGGCGGAGTACTCGACCTCCTCCAGATCACCCGAGGCGACGCGGTTGGCCGGCGGCAGGAACTCCATCGCCTGCAGGATGCCGTCGTGCTCGCGGCCGTCGATCGGCAGGTCGCGCCACGCGGTCGCGCCGCCGGCGAGCACCACCGCGTCGTGGTTCGCGCGCAGCTCCTCGACGGTGACGTCCACGCCGACGTTCACCGACGTCCGGAACTCCGTGCCCTCGGCCCGCATCTGGTCGAGCCGGCGGTCGAGGCGGAACTTCTCCATCTTGAACTCCGGGATGCCGAAGCGCAGCAGCCCGCCGATCTTGTCGGCCCGCTCGTAGACCACCACGCTGTGGCCTGCTCGCGTGAGCTGCTGCGCCGCGGCGAGCCCGGACGGCCCCGACCCGACGACGGCGACCTTCTTGCCCGTCTTCGCCACCGGGATCTGCGGCGTGACCCAGCCTTCGGCGAAGGCCCGGTCGATGATGGAGATCTCGACGCGCTTGATCGTCACCGGGTCGTCGTTGATGCCGAGCACGCACGCGGTCTCGCACGGCGCCGGGCACAGCGTGCCGGTGAACTCCGGGAAGTTGTTGGTCGCGTGCAGCCGCTCGGCCGCCTCGCGCCAGTCTTCCCGCCACACCAAGGTGTTCCACTCGGGAATCAGGTTCCCGAGCGGACAACCCTGGTGGCAGAAGGGGATACCGCAGTCCATGCACCGCCCGGCCTGCTTCTCCAGCTTGGTCGACGCGAAGTCCTCGTAGACCTCACGCCAGTCCATCAGCCGCAGATCCACCGGACGGCGCTTCGGTTCTTCCCGGGTGGTGGTCAGAAAGCCCTTGGGGTCAGCCATGTGCGGCCTCCATGATCGCCTCGTTCACGTCGCGCCCATCACGCTCGGCCTGAACCTGAGCGGCGAGCACGCGCTTGTAGTCCTTCGGCATGACCTTGCCGAACCGGTCGACGGCGGCGTCCCAGTCGGCGAGCAGCTCGCGCGCGACAGCGGACTCCGTCTCGTTGTAGTGCTTCTCCACGGTCTCGCGCAGGAAGTCGGTGTCGTCCGCGTCGAGCGGGTCGATGTCGACCATCTCCGGGTTCACGCGGTGCGCCGGCAGGTCGAGCACGTAGGCGATGCCGCCGGACATACCGGCCGCGAAGTTGCGCCCGACGCCGCCGAGCACCACCATGCGCCCGCCCGTCATGTACTCACCGCCGTGGTCGCCCACGCCTTCGACGACGGCCAGCGCGCCCGAGTTGCGCACGCAGAACCGTTCGCCGACCTTGCCGCGGATGAAGATCTCGCCGCTCGTGGCGCCGTAGGCGATCACGTTGCCCGCGATGATGTGCTCCTCCGCCGCGAACGAGACCTCCTTCGGCGGCCGCACGATCAGCCGTCCGCCCGAGAGACCCTTGCCGACGTAGTCGTTGCCGTCGCCGATGAGCCGCAGCGTGATGCCCTTCGGCACGAACGCGCCGAAGGACTGGCCCGCGGTCCCGGTGAACGTCACGTCGATCGTGTCGTCCGGCAGGCCCTCGCCGCCCCACTTCTTCGTGAGCTCCGAGCCCAGCATCGTGCCGACGGTGCGGTTGACGTTGCGCACCGGCAGTTCCAGCCGCACCTTGTCACCCGAGGAAAGCGCGCCCTCCGCGAGCTGGATCAGCGTGTTGTCCAATGCCTTGTCGAGCCCGTGGTCCTGCTTCACGGTCTGGTGGCGCGCCGCGCGCGGGGCCAGCTCGGGCACGTGGAAGATCGGCGACAGGTCGAGCCCGGCCGCCTTCCAGTGCTCCACGGCCTTGCGCTTGTCGAGCATCTCGGCATGACCCACGGCCTCGGCGATGGACCGGAAACCCAGCTCCGCCAGGTACTCCCGCACCTCCTGCGCGATGAACTCGAAGAAGTTCACCACGTACTCGGCCTTGCCGCTGAACTTCTCGCGCAGCTTGGGGTTCTGCGTCGCGACGCCCACCGGGCAGGTGTCGAGGTGGCACACGCGCATCATGATGCAGCCCGAAACCACCAGCGGCGCGGTCGCGAAGCCGAACTCCTCGGCGCCGAGCAGGGCGGCGATCACGACGTCGCGGCCGGTCTTGAGCTGGCCGTCGGTCTGCACCACGATGCGGTCGCGCAGCCGGTTGGCCAGCAGCGTCTGCTGTGTCTCGGCCAGGCCCAGCTCCCACGGACCGCCCGCGTGCTTGATCGACGACAGCGGCGAGGCACCCGTGCCGCCGTCGTGGCCCGAGATGAGCACCACGTCGGCGTGCGCCTTGGACACGCCCGCCGCGACCGTGCCGACGCCGACCTCGGACACGAGCTTCACGTGGATGCGCGCGGCCGGGTTGGCGTTCTTGAGGTCGTGGATCAGCTGGGCGAGGTCCTCGATCGAGTAGATGTCGTGGTGCGGCGGCGGCGAAATGAGGCCGACGCCCGGCGTCGAGTACCGCGTCTTCGCGATCCACGGGTACACCTTCGCGCCGGGCAGCTGCCCGCCCTCGCCGGGCTTCGCGCCCTGCGCCATCTTGATCTGGATGTCGTCGGCGTTCACGAGGTACTCGCTCGTGACACCGAAGCGGCCGGAAGCGACCTGCTTGACCGCGGAGCGGCGTTCGGGGTCGTAGAGCCGTTCGGCGTCCTCGCCGCCCTCGCCGGTGTTGGACTTGCCGCCGAGGCGGTTCATCGCGATCGCCAGCGTCTGGTGCATCTCCATCGAGATCGAGCCGTAGGAGATGGCGCCGGTCGCGAAGCGCTTCACGATCTCCGAGACCGGTTCGACCTCCTCGATCGGCACGGGCGGGCGTTCGCCGGTCTTGAAGTCGAACAGCCCGCGCAGCGTCTGCAGCTTCTCGGACTGGTCGTTGACGGCCTTCGTGTACTCCTTGAAGACCTCGTACTTCCCGCTGCGCGTGGAGTGCTGGAGCTTGAACACCGTCTGCGGGTTGAACAGGTGCGGCTCGCCTTCGCGGCGCCACTGGTAGTCCGAGCCGGTCTCCAGCTCCCGGTGGGTCGCGCGTACGCCGTCGGCCGGGAACGCGCGGCGGTGGCGCTGCTCGACCTCGTCGGCGATGGTGTCGAACCCGACGCCGCCCAGCCGCGAGGTGGTGGCGGTGAAACAGGTGTCGACGATGTCGGCACCCAGGCCGACGGCTTCGAAGATCTGCGCACCGGTGTAGGACGCGACCGTCGAGACGCCCATTTTGGACATCGTCTTGCGCACGCCCTTGCCGAGCGCCTTGATCAGGTTCGCGGTCGCCTGCTTCGCCGTGACGCCCGGGATCAGGCCCTGGTGGGCCATCTCCTCGACCGTCGCCATCGCGAGGTACGGGTTGACCGCGGCCGCGCCGTAGCCGACCAGCAGCGCGATGTGGTGCACCTCGCGCGCGTCGCCGGCCTCGACGATGAGGCCCACCTGCGTACGCGTCTTCTCCCGCACGAGGTGGTGGTGCACGGCACCGGTCAGCAGCAGCGACGGGATGGCCGCGTGGTTTTCGTCGACACCGCGGTCGGACAGCACGATCAGCCGCGCGCCGTCCTCGATGGCCTCCGATACCTCGGCCCGGATCTCGTCGAGCCGCTGCACGAGCGCTTCGCCGCCACCGTGGACGTTGTAGCGGCCGAGCACCGTGACGGCCTGGAACTCGGGCAGGTTTCCGTCGTCGTTGACGTGCACCAGCTTCGCGAGCTGGTCGTTGTCCAGCACCGGGAACGGCAGCACGATGCGCCGGCACGACGCCGCGTCGGCCACGAGCAGGTTCGGTTCGGCGCCGACCTGCGTGCCGAGCGCCGTGATCAGCTCTTCCCGGATCGAGTCCAGCGGCGGGTTCGTCACCTGCGCGAAGAGCTGGATGAAGTAGTCGAACAGCGGCCGCGAGCCCGACGAAAGCGGTGCGAGCGGGGAGTCGTTGCCCATCGAGCCGATCGGCTCCGCGCCGGTGCGGGCCATCGGTTCGAGGATCGTCTCGAGCTCTTCCTCGGTGTAGCCGAAGGACTGCTGACGCCGTACGAGCGCGGCGTGCAGCGGCACCTCGCGGTCGCGCTCGGGGAGTTCTTCCAGGCGCAGCAGGCCGTTCTCCACCCACTCGTCGTACGGGTGCGCGGTGGCGAGCTCGCCCTTGATCTCCTCGTCCTCGATGATCCGGCCCTCGACGGTGTCGACGAGGAACATGCGGCCCGGCTCCAGCCGGCCCTTGCGCACGATCGTCGACTGGTCCAGTTCGAGCACGCCGACCTCGGAGGCGAGCACGACGAGGCCGTCGTCGGTGACCCAGTAGCGGCCGGGGCGCAGGCCGTTGCGGTCGAGGACCGCGCCGATCTGCGCGCCGTCGGTGAACGCCACCAGCGCCGGTCCGTCCCACGGCTCCATGAGCGTGGAGTGGAACTCGTAGAAGGCGCGGCGCGCGGGGTCCATTTCCTGGTGGTTCTCCCAGGCCTCGGGAATCATCATGAGGACCGAGTGCGGGAGCGAACGGCCGCCGAGGTGCAGCAGTTCGAGCACCTCGTCGAACGAGGCGGAGTCGCTCGCGCCGCGCGTGATGACGGGGTAGATGCGCTTGAGGTCGCCGGGGATGAGGTCCGTCTCCAGCAGCGCCTCGCGGGCGTCCATCCAGTTGCGGTTGCCCTTGAGGGTGTTGATCTCGCCGTTGTGCGCCACGTAGCGGTACGGGTGCGCGAGCGGCCACGACGGGAAGGTGTTGGTGGAGAAGCGGGAGTGCACGAGGCCGATGGCGCTCGTCACACGCTCGTCGGTCAGGTCGAGGAAGAACCGCTCGACCTGGTCCTCGGTGAGCATTCCTTTGTAGACGATCGTGCGCGAGGACAGCGACGGGAAGTACACGTCGTCCTCGGCCAGCTCGTGCTCGGCGCGCTTGCGCACGCAGAAGGCCGACCGCTCCAGCCCGAGGCCGTCGCGGTTGTGCCGGCGCCCGGCCAGGAACAGCTGCGTGAAGTGCGGCCGCGTCTCGGCGGCGGTGGGCCCGCAGTGCGCGGTGTCCACGGGCACCTCGCGCCAGCCGACCACGCGCATGTCCTCCTCGGCGGCGATCCGCTCGATGGTGGTCATGGCCCGCCCGCGGCGCTTCTCGTCGCGGGGCAGGAAGGCGGTGCCGACGGCGTACGCGCCCTCTTCGGGCAGCGGGAAGTCCACGACCTCGCGGAAGAACGCGTCGGGCACCTGGATCAGCAGTCCGGCGCCGTCGCCGGTGTCGGGTTCGGCGCCGCGCGCCCCGCGATGCTCCAGGTTCCGCAGTGCGACCAGGGCTTTCGCCACGATCTGATGATCTCGGCGACCGGCGAGATCGGCGACGAAGGCGACTCCGCAGGCGTCGTGCTCATACGCGGGGTCGTACAAACCGGTCGAACCGGCAGTGGAACGGTGGGTCACGGCTGGCCGCCTCCCAAGGCGTTGGCGCGACCGGTACTCACTCCATCGGGTGGTTCGACACTGAACCGGTTAACGAAGTGGTCCGGAACCGCGATGGTCAGTCGAGAAGGGGGAACCGCCCTGGAAGCCGGCTCGGTCGACATCGACCGGGCTGCGGCAGGGGCGGTTCCGGGTATACAGCCGCACGGCACTGGGCGGCCACAAGTTACGTCAGCGCTGCGTTCTCCGCCAGTGTGATCTCTGACGGGCAGCGCTGTTGTTCTCGTCGGTGCAGCAGTCTTTTCGGTGGTGCAGCGGTTCGCTGCGACTGCGCACGCGCCGTTCGGTCAGCCTGTGTGGTGGGGGGCCGGCCGGGCGCGTGGTGTTACTCCCGGGTTCTCCGGGTCTTATGACGATAGTGTGAATTCGCTGTGTTCGACATATGTCGTTGCGCCCGGGTGGGAAATGCCACGCTTACGTTGACGGCCCCCGGGGTATGCCCATATGTCGGGCCACGTCTCCCGGCCACTGGTCAGTAGCCTCGCTGACCTGCGTAAACGCCTGCGCGGGTCGCGGCTTGTGCCGCGGGTGGAGCTGGTTGACTGGACCGATGAGGCGAACCGTCGATGGCTGATCGTTATCTCTCCGTGGCGAGCCCGGTACTGCACGAGATCGAGATCAAGCGCTCCCGGTTCCTCTGCGCGCTCGCTCCGGTGGGCGACGAGGCCGCCGCGCGGGCCGTGATCGCGGCCCGGCGCAAGGCCGAACCGGCGGCGCGCCACCACTGCCACGCCTTCGTGCTCGGCGCGGACGGCCGCACCCAGCGCTCCAGCGACGACGGCGAACCCGCCGGCACCGCGGGCGTCCCCATGCTGGAGGTGCTGCGCCGCCGCGAGGTGACCGACACGGTCGCCGTGGTGTCGCGGCACTTCGGTGGCGTGCTGCTCGGTGCGGGAGGTTTGATCCGTGCCTACGGCCAGGCGGTGTCCGACGCGCTGGACGCCGCGTCCGTGGTCGAGTACCGGCGCCTGCTGCTGTTCGACGTCGAGGTGGACTACACCCGCTCGGGCCGGCTGGAGAACGACCTGCGTGCTTCGCCGTATGTGTTGCACGACACCCGGTTCGAGGCGTCGGCGCACTTCGAGGTCGGCCTGGCTCCCGGCGAGGAACCGGCGTTCGCCGCCTGGCTCGCCGATCTGACCGGCGGGACGGCGGAGGCTGTCGAACTCGGGGAGGAATGGGTGCGTTCCTGACGGGCGCCTCCGGTGCGGAACCGCCGTGGGGCGCCAGGAATCGCGCTCGGTGCGCGACCCGGCTCAGGCGGCCGTGACCGCTCCGGAGCGCGTGGCTTCGTTGAGCGCCACCATCCCGGCCGCGGTCAGCACGGCCAGCACCAGTTCGCCGCACGGCCCTTCGGCCGCGGCCTCGATGAACCCGCGCCGCACGAGGCGGCGGGTGGTGGCCTGGTCGCAGCAGCTCAACCCGTCGACGAACAGGTCTGGCTCGCAGCTGCAGCTGATCTCGGCCCGCCCCGATGCGACGGCTCTCAGGGTGGCCCGCTCGCGGTGGTTCAGCTCGCTCGACTGTTCATCCGGCATCGCGGTGCCTCCTTCCTTCGCTGCTCCAGTAGAACCCGGACCACCGACAGTTTCCGTCGGAGAAGGCCCGATGTCGTGCATTTCACGTGTTCTCTGGGGTGATGTCGCGACTTTCAAGGGGTCACCGGCAGTGGCTCCACAGTGGTCTTGCGCAGGTGCCGGAAGATGATCGACGAGCGGAACCCGACCACTTCCTTGCGCAGCGCCAGCCGGTCGGTGAGGAACGCGTGCAGCTCGTCGATGTCGCGCACCGCCACGTGGATGAGGAAATCGTCGCTGCCGGCCGCGACGAACACCGAGAGCACCTCGGGCAGCCGCGTCATCGAGTGCTGGAACGAGTCGATCACCGTGCGGCTGAGCGGGCGGACCTGTGCCGAGACCATCGCCTGCACGCCGCGGCCGAGGCTCGGCAGGTCGACGTCGGCGTGGTAGCCGCGGATCACCCCGCGTTCGCGCAGCAGCCGCGTGCGCTCCAGGCAGGTCGACGGCGCGATCCCGACTTTGCGGGCGATGTCCCGGTTGGTCTGGCGAGCGTCCTCCTGCAGGTGCCGCACGATCGCCGAATCAAGTTCGTCCACCACGCTCACGTCCCTTCGGCTGCCGAATTTCGTTCGCCGGACCGGTCGGATCGGCGCTCATCAGCTTACGTTCGGCGCTGATCAGTGACCTTCCTCCGAAAGGAACCGTGATGACCGAACGGCTGCCCTGGGACCACGAACGCCTCGCCGTCCGGCGTGGCCGCCGCTCCGGAGTGACCACGATGGTCGCGATCCACTCGACGGCGCTCGGCCCGGCCGCCGGCGGCTGCCGGATGCGGCAGTACCCGAGCCTCGACGAGGCCGAGCGGGACGTCCTGCGGCTCTCGGCCGCGATGTCGGCCAAGTGCGCGGTGGCGGGCCTGGCGATCGGCGGCGCCAAGAGCGTGATCGTGCTGGAGCCGGGGCAGCGCCTGACCCCCGCCGAGCGTCGCGCGGTGCTGCTCGACCACGCCGAGCTGATCGAGTCGCTCGACGGCGCCTACCTGGCCGGCCCCGACGTCGGTACCGGGCCCGAGGACATGCTGGTCCTGCGCGAGGGGACCCGGCATGTGTTCTGCCTCCCCGAGTCCGCCGGCGGCATCGGCTCGTCGAGCGGCCCGACCGCCGACGGGGTGCTCGCCGCGCTGCGAGCCGCGGTGACGGCGGTTTTCGGCGCCGCGGACCTGGCCCGCCGCCGCGTTGTCGTGGCGGGTTTCGGTGCCGTCGGCCGGCCCCTCGCCCTGGGGCTGGCGGAAGCCGGCGCGGACGTGGTCGTGTCGGACGTCGACCCGCGCGCCCGCGAGGACGCCCGGTGGCTCGGGTACGGCTGGGCCGAGCCGGGCGAGGCGCTGGCCCACCCCGCCGACGTCGTGGTGCCCGCCGCCGTGGGCGGGGTTCTCGCCGCGGACACGCCGCTCGCGGCGCCGCTGGTCGTCGGCCCGGCCAACAACCAGCTCGTGTCCGACGATGTCGCCGACGCGCTCGCGGCCCGGGGGGTGACCTGGGTGCCCGACTACGTCGCGAGTGCCGGCGGGGTCGTCTACACGGTGGCGCGCGAGATCGAGGGGCTCGACCACGCCGCGGCGGCCGCGCGGGTGGCGGGGATCGGCGACGTGGTCTCGCGCTTGTTGTCCGATTCCGCCGAGCACGGCACCACTCCGCTCGCCGAGGCCGCCGCGCTGACCCGGCGCCGGATTTCAGGGGTGCGTCCGACCGCCGGCTGAGGCGTTGTCTTGAATGGAGGGCGTGCGAATCCTCAGCGACACCGCCACGCTGGCGCTCTACACCACCGACGCGTCGAACTACCGCCACGTGCCGCTCGGCGTGGTGCTGCCGGAGACGGTGGACGAAGTGGTCGCTGCCGTGACGGCCGCGCGGGAGCGCGGGGCGCCGCTGGTGCCGCGCGGCGGGGGCACGAGTGTCGCCGGCAACTCGTGCGGGCCGGGGATCGTGGTCGACACGTCACGGCACGTGCGCGGGGTCGAGTGGATCGATCCCGAAACGCGGCTCGCGCGCGTGGCGCCCGGCACGGTGCTCGACGACCTGCAGGCCGTCGCCGCGCCGCACGGGCTGCGGTTCGGGCCGGACCCGTCCACGCACAGCCGGTGCACGATCGGCGGCATGATCGGCAACAACGCCTGCGGTTCGCACTCCGTGGCGTGGGGCCGGACCGTCGACGTCGTGCGGGAGCTCGACGTGCTGCTGTACGACGGCACGCGGCTCACGGTCGGGCCGACGTCACCGTCCGAAGTGGACGCCCGAGCGGCGCGGCCGGGCACCGAGGGACGGGTGTTCACCGAGTTGCGTTCGCTGGTGCGCGACAACCTCGCCGTGCTGCGCACCGAGCTGTCCAGCTTCTCCCGGCGGGTGTCCGGTTACGGGCTGGAGCACCTGCTGCCGGAGAACGGGTTCGACGTCGCCAAGGCACTGGTCGGCAGCGAGGGCACGTGCGTGACGGTGCTGGGGGCGACCGTGGCGCTCGCCGAGCTGCCGAAGCACCGGGTGCTGGCGGTGCTGGGTTTTCCGTCCGACATCGACGCGGCCGACGCGGTGCCGGGGATCCTGCCGTGGTCGCCGCTGACCGTCGAGGGCGTGGACGCGGAGCTCGTCGCGATGCTGGAACCCGGGCGGGCGCAAGGACTTCCTCCCGGCGGAGCATGGCTTTTCGTGGAGCTGGCGGGTTCGTCGCCGGCCGAAGCGGCTGCGCGGGCGCGGGAGCTGGCGGCTTCGCTGGGCGGCGCGCTCACGGGTTCGGTGGTGCTGGACGATCCCGCGGCGCAGCGCCGGCTGTGGCGGATCCGTGAGGAAGGCGCGGGGCTGGCCACGCGGCTGGCCGACGGCGCGGAAGCCTGGCCCGGCTGGGAGGACGCCGCGGTGCCGCCCGAGCAGCTCGGCTCGTACCTGCGGGGGTTCAAGGAGCTGATGCGTGAGCACGGTCGCCGCAGTGTGGTCTACGGCCACTACGGCGAGGGCTGTCTGCACCTGCGGCTCGACTTCGACCTGCTTTCCACGCCGGGCAAGGCGCAGTTCCGGAAGTTCCTGGAGCAGGCCGCGGATCTCGTCGCCGCGCACGGCGGATCGCTGTCGGGGGAACACGGCGACGGGCAGGCGCGGTCGGAATTGCTGGGCCGCATGTACAGCCCGGAGATGATGGCGTTGTTCGCTCGGTTCAAGGGGATCTTCGACCCGGACGGCCGGATGAACCCCGGCATCATCGTGGACCCGCGGCCGGTGGACGCGGACCTGCGCGTGCGCCGCGCGCCGCTGGCGCTCGAAGACGTGACGGTGCTCGGTTACCCCGAGGACCGCGGCAGCTTCGGCCAGGCGATGCGCCGCTGCGTCGGCGTCGGGAAATGCCGCAACACCAGCGGTGGTGGCGTGATGTGCCCGAGCTACCGCGCGACGCGCGAAGAACGGCACTCCACGCGCGGACGTGCACATCTGCTGGCCGAGATGGTGAACGGCGAGGTGATCAAGGACGGCTGGGCGTCGGAGGAGGTCGCCGAGGCGCTCGACCTGTGCCTGTCGTGCAAGGGCTGCCTGTCCGACTGCCCGGTGGACGTCGACATGGCCACCTACAAGGCCGAATTCCTGCACCAGCACTACCGCGGGCGACGGCGGCCGGCGTCGCACTACTCGATGGGCTGGCTGCCGATGTGGCTGCGCGCGGTGTCGCTGGCGCCGCGGGTGGCGAACTTCTTCTCCCGCCGCCGCTGGGCCGCGACGCCGTTGAAGAAGCTCGGCGGTATCGCGCCGGAACGCGACCTGCCTTCGTTCGCGACCGTGCCGTTCACGCGGGCCCGCCGCGACCTGCGCCGCTGGGCGACGGGCGAGCGGCGGGTGGTGCTGTGGCCGGACTCGTTCAACAACTACCTCACGCCGGACGTGCTCGAAGCCGCGACCGAGGTGCTCACGGCGGCCGGTTACGACGTGGTCCTGCCCGACCGCGGTGTCTGCTGTGGACTGACGTGGGTGTCGACGGGACAGCTGGACGTGGCCAAACGCGTGCTGCAGCGGACGTTGACCGTGCTGCGGCCGTACCTCGAAGCCGGCTACGAGGTGGCGGGCCTGGAACCGAGCTGCACGGCGCTGTTCCGCGGCGACCTGGCGGCGCTGCTGCCCGGCGACCCCGTCGGCGAGCTGCTGGCCTCGCGGACGCGGACGTTCGCCGAGCTGCTGGCCGACGCGCCGAAGCCGCTGGAGGTGTCGCTCGACGTCGAGACGATCACGCAGGTCCACTGCCACCAGCACGCCGTGCTCGGCTTCGCCGCCGACGAAGCGGCCATGGCGGCGGCGGGCGTGCGCAACACGACGCTGGACTCGGGCTGCTGCGGGCTGGCCGGCAACTTCGGGTTCGAGAAGGGGCACTACGACGTGTCCAAGGCCGTGGCGGAGGACCGCTTGCTGCCGGCCGTGCGGGAGGCCGCGGAGTCCACTGTGGTCCTGTCCGACGGGTTCAGCTGCCGCACGCAGATCGCGCAGGAGTCCGGCCGCCAAGCCGTGCACCTGGCGGAACTGCTGCGGCGGGCACTGCGTTAGCCGATCGTGGGCGGCACGCGGATTTATTCCTCGGCGTGTCGAGCCGGTGACAGCCGGGCAGCGTCTCGGCCGTTGTGTCCTCTGCCGCAGGTCGCGCGACGGGTTCCCCGCTTAAGCTCGGGTGGCTGGAATCCCTTGTCGCGCAACAGAAGAAGGTTCTCATGAACGCCGCCCGTCGCGTGAGCCTCGTTCTCGCGGCGGTGCTCGCCGCGACGGCCGTGGTGGTGTCGCCCGCAGCCGCCGAGCCGGCCAAGAGCTGCACGGAGGTCGACCTCGCGGTGACCGCCGACCTCGTCGTGTCGGCCCACGTGCACGGCACCTATTGCGTGCCGGCCGGGCGGCAGCCCCGGACGGTGCAGCTGCTCGTCCACGGCGCGACTTACGACCGGCACTACTGGGACGAGGCGTTCGACGTCCCCGCCGCCGCGGCCGCGGCCGGCTACGCCACCCTCGCGATCGACAAGCTCGGCTACGGCGAGTCGGCTCACCTGCCGTCCGTGCTGATCACCGCGGAGACCGAGTCGGCCGTGCTGCACCAGGTGATCACGGCCCTGCGCCACGGCGCCGTCGGCGGGCACGCGTACGACCGCGTCGCGCTCGTCGGCCACTCACTCGGCTCCATCGAGACGATGGCGGAGGCCGGCACGTACCACGACGTCGACTACCTCGTCCTCACCGGCATGACCCATCACCTGTCGCCGGACATCCTCGCGCAGACCTTCACCCGGCATCTCCACCCGGCCATCCTCGATGCCCAGGTCGGCCCCACCGCCGGCCTCGACGCGGGCCTGCTCACGACCCTGCCGGGCCACCGCCGCACCCTCTTCGACGGCGACAACGCCAGCGCCTCCGCCGTCGCCCACGACGAGGCCACGAAGTCGGTCCTCTCCGCCACCGAGGCCGACGGCGCGGTGCAAGCCCTCAGCGTCCTGCCCGTCACCAACTCCTTCGCCGTCACCGCCCCAGTCCTCATCGCAAACGGCGCCGCCGACACCCTTTTCTGCGCCGGCGCCCTCGGCCACGCCTGTACCACGGCCACCGCCATCACCCAGGCCGAGCGCGGCTTCTTCCCCTCCGCCGCGTCCTTCACCGCCGCCGCCATCCCGGGCGCCGCGCACTCCCTCACCCTCAGCCCCGCCGCCGCGCTGGCGACCGGCACCATCGACAGCTGGCTCACCACTTAGGGCGCCTGATCCGCCGCACCGACTCGGTCAGCCGACGCAGGCGTCCCGGCGGCAGGCCTCCGAGGCGGCGATGCCGGGTGCGCCGACCGCGGCCGCGCGATCGTGCCGGACCCGCTCGCCGCGGTCCTGACGCCGGGCCTACTCGCTCCGCTCCAGCAACGTCCGCACCGCCGGCCCCGTCAGCCGGGCCACGTCTTCCGGTGAGGCGCTCGCCAGGGGGTCCTTGCGGGTGACCGCGCGGACGAGGCCGATGCCGAGCAGCCAGGCCAGCGCCAGGTCGGCGCGCAGCGCGGCGTCGGGCTCGTCGGTGAGGGAGGCGAGCGCCCGGGCGTACTCCTCACCGAGCTGGTCGCGCAGGGCGGCGCCGGCGCTGTCGGTGCCGGTGGAGCGCAGGTAGGTCTCCAGCGAGCGATCGCGGCGTTCCGAGTCGTCCTTGAGGAGGCTGCGCAGCGCTTCGGTGAACAGGTGCTCGGGCGGGGTCGCTTCGAGCTGGGCGAAGCCGCCGCGGGCCATGACGGACTCGAAGAGGGCTTCTTTGCTGCCGAAGTAGCGGAACAGCAACGCCTGGTTCGCGCCCGCGCGGCCGGCGATGTCGCGCACGGTGGTGCGGTCGAAGCCGCGCTCGGCGAAGAGCTGTTCAGCGGCGTCGAGCAGCGCCGCTTTCGTCGCGGCGGCGTCCCGCTTCCGGGCGTGCGATTCTGCGGTCATGGCGCCTCCCGTTCGCGCACGAGGTTAACCGCAGTGCACGCGATGAGGGCGCATCGGCGCCGCGGCACACGAGCGAGCCGGGTCGATCGTGCACTCCTCGGGGTGGGTTTGTGCGCGGTGACACATCAGGGTGGGTGAACCGACGGCGCCCGCGTGGCCGTGATGGGATGAGATCGAGTTCAGGGCACGAGGAGACACCGCATGAGCAATCCGCTGATTGCGCCGACCGTGGATTCGACCAAGGCGTATTCGGGGATTTCCCTGCTGGAGACCGCGAACGACCTCTCGACGGCCATCGAGTCGGGCGATTGGGCGTCGGTCGCGATGGGGGCGGTGGGGACCGCGCTCGACGCGTTGTCGGTGGCGATGGACCCGTTCGGCGCGATCCTGGCCGCGGGTGTGTCGTGGCTCATGGAGCACGTCGGTCCGCTCAAGGACGCGCTCAACGGCCTCACCGGCAACGCCGACCAGATCAAGGCCCAGTCCGAGACGTGGGCGAACGTCGCCAAGGAGCTCGGCAGCGTCGCCTCGGACCTGACCGACGCCGTGAACGCCGACCTGCAGTCGTGGTCGGGCTCCGCGTCGGACGCCTACCGGCAGCGCGCGCAGGACATCGGCACACTGCTGCAGTCGGCGCAGAAGGGGACCGAGGGCGCGTCGTCCGGGGTCAAGACCGCGGGTGAGGTGGTCGCCGCCGTCCGGACGCTCGTGCGCGACATCATCTCCGAGCTCATCGGGCACTTGATCAGCTGGGCGCTGCAGGTGGTGTTCACGCTCGGCATCGGCCTGGCGTGGGTCGTCCCGCAGGTCGCGAGTGCCGTCGCGAAGACGGCGTCGCAGATCACGGGCCTGGTCACGAAGCTGGTCAAGGCCCTCAAAGCACTGGTCCCGCTGCTGAAGAAGGCCGGGACGCTGTTCGAAGACGCGGGCAAGGCGCTGAAGGGCCTCAAGGGCGGCAAGGTCGCCCCGCCGCCGAAGACGAAGGATCTCAGCGGCACCCCGACGGCCCCGCCGGTCAAAACCGCCGGTGGCGACGGAGGCGGCACGCCCAAGGGCGGTGGTTACGAGGGCGCGCCGAAGGACTACACCCCGCCCCCGGGCAAGTCGGGCGCGGACGACTCGACCAAGACGTCCGGCTACGAAGGCGCGCCGAAGGACTACACCCCGCCGCCCGCGGCGAAGGCGGGCGATGACACGCCGGGTGGCTCGGGCTACAGCGGTTCGGGATCCGACTTCACGCCCCCGCCGGCGAAGTCGGGCGGAGGCGGCGGCACGGCGAAGTCGAGCGCGGGCGGCGGCACCCCGAAGTCGGGCGACACCACGCACACGTCCGGCACCGGCGGCGGCACCCCGAAATCCGCGCCGCCCCGCAGCCCGGACCCGCTCGACTCCCCGGTGCACGGCCTCGGCGACACCACCAGCTCGTTCTTCAACAAGGTCGGCGGCGTTTTCGTCCCCGGCAACAAGGTGAAGGCCGCGGCCGGCCCGGGTGGCACGACCAAGCCGTCGATCAACGCCGACACCCTCGGCGCGGGCAATTTCGCGAGCAAGTACTACCCGAACCTCAACAAGCTGAACCCGACCAAGGACGGCAAGAACTGCACGCTGGCCATCACGTCCGTCGACGAGATGCTCGGCGGCAAGGTCAAACCCGCGCCGAAGCTGCCCGAGGACCAGCAGATCGGCACCGCGGTCGGGCCGAACCACCCGTTGCGGCAGAAGAACCCGAACGCCGGGCGCCCGGAGGACCTGGACAGCTGGGACCAGGTCATCGACAAGGCCAGTGAGCACCCTGGCAGCAAGGGTTACGTGATCGTCCACCGCGACGACCGCAGCTCCCACGTGATGAACGTGATCAACACGGACAAGGGTGTGGTGTTCCTCGACGGGCAGTCGGGCAAGCTCGGCAAGCTGGACACCGACCCGCGCAACCTGCAGTACTTCCGCTACGACCCGCCGGTGCACGGCGCGCAGGGCCCGCCGCCCGGGTGGACGCCCCCGCCGGCCGCGCCGCCGGCGGCCCCGCCGCCGCCGGCTGTGCCCGGGCCGAACCCGGGCGCGGGCACCGGCGTCGACGACGTCTACCAGGACTGGCTCAGGGCAGACCAGCACTTCAACGGCTGATTCGGACAGGCGGAGCAGATGCAGAAACAGGACGCCGTGGCGATCGCGACGCGGTTCATCGCCGACCAGGTCGGCCCGGAGCTGATCCACCCCGTGGTGGGGCGGCTCGTCGTGGAAGAGGAGTTCGTGTCGGAGCACGAGCTGGCGTGGATCGTGCCGTTCAACAGCGTGGCGTTCCTCGAGGACGGAGACTTCGACAAGGCGTGCATCCCGAGCGTGATCGCCGTGCCGCGCAACGGGTTGCCGGCGTTCCTCCCGCCGTCTTCGCTGCCGGTGCGGGAGTTCCTGGACGAGGTCGTCGCCGGCGGCGGTGACCTGGGGGAGTGGACCGGGACCGCGCCCGAGCCGCCGGCCATCCCGCCGGGCGTGCACGAACAGGTGCTGCACGGGCACCTCGACCCGGAGACAGGGAACTTCACCGGCGGGCACACCCGTGGGGACGGCCCGCGGTAGCTCGCGCCGGCGTCCCGGGCGCAGCGCCCGGATCAGCGCAGGAGGTACGCGAAGCGGCTGATGCCGGCGATGGTCGCGGCGTACACGTCGGGCATGGTGGCGCGGAACAACGTCTCGCCGGTGTGGCACAGACCCAGGTTCAACCAGGCCCGCGACTGCACGCCGGCCGCCAGGAGGGCGCGGTGGTAGGCGATTCCCTCGTCTCGCAGCGGGTCGAGCTCGTTCACCGAGATGACGTGCGGCGGCAGGCCCGCCAGATCTTCGGCGGTGGCCCGGGCGGGCCAGCACGTGGCGTCGTCGGCGTTCGCGAAGCCGGGGTCGTATACCTCGGCGAGGGCGGCGAGGGCGGCTCGGTTCATGAAGTAGCCGTCGTTCTCCACCAGCGACGGCAGCGCCGGGGAGTCCTCGCCCCACTTCCCGTGGATGTGGGGGCACTGGGCGTGAACTCCCGAGATCTCCGCGAGAAAACCCTCCCGCTTGGCCCGGATGGTCAGGGCCAGCGCCAGGTTGGCACCGCCGGACTCACCGGCCACCACGATGTGGGAGATGCCCAGCTCCGCCGTCCGGGACGCCACCCAGCGCAGGCCGTCGGCACAGTCGTCGAGCCCCGCCGGGAACGGGTGTGGGCCGAGCCGGCCGGCGCCGTTGCGGAACTCGACCCCGACCACGACAAGCCCGGTGGCGGCGAGCTCACGGCGCCACCGGTCGTGGGCGGAGTTGGCGGCCGACGCGATGACCATGCCGCCGCCGTGGAGGTGGAAGACGCAGGGCAGCGGGTGCGACACGCCGACCGGGCGAGTCACGTACAGCTCGATGGTGTGCCCGGCGGTCGCGGTGATCGTCAGCGTCTCGGTCTCGACGCCTTCGACCTCGGGCAGCCCCGTCATCAGCGCGTCGAACATGGCCTCTGTTCCGGATTCCATGCCCTCCGCGAACTCCAGCAGCTCGGCCCGCGAGCTGCTGGGGCCGACCGGCGGTGGCGAAGCCGGCTCTGCTGCCCCGAACGGCGCCAGTGCGGCGACGACCCGGGGGTCGACGCGGGGATCGGTCGCGAGCGACCGAGCGGGATCGCCGAGACGGCCCGGGGCCCCGTCTCGGATCTGCGTGGTGGGGGATGTGGTCATCGTTCGCTTCTCCTCGTGAGGACCCCACGTCGGGGCCGGGTGCTTGTGCGGTGCGGGTTCGGTCAGTCGCGGAACAGCGCGCCGGCCGCCGGCACCGGGACGTGGACGCCGAGCGCGGACAGCACCTGCCACGACGTGGCGGTCGCGGCGGTGACGACCGGGAGCTCGACCACCTTCTCCGCGGCGGGAATCGCCGCCAGCGAGGGCATCTGCACGCACGCGCTCAGCACGACGGCGTCCGCTCCACGGGTGTCGAGCCTGCCCGCGATCTCCGGCAGCCGGGACGGGTCGAGGCGTCCGACGGCCAGGTTGTCGTCGACTTCGAGACTGATCGCGTCCTGCACTTCGATGCCTTCGCCCTCGATGTAGTCGACGACTCGCGCGGTCAGCGGCTTGAGGTAGGGCGTGATCAGCGAGACCTTGCGCGCGCCGAGCCGATGCAGGCCGGCGACCAGCGCTCCGGCGCTGGACACGACCTCGACGGCGTCGCCGGCTTCGGCCGAGGTACGGGTGAGGCGCTGCTCGATTTCCCGATGCGCGCCACGGCCCTGGGCCATGATCGCGACGAGGCACGCGTAGGCCATCACATCCATGCGGGCGTCGGCCAGTTCGACCACCGCCCGGTCCGCGTCGGCGTTCATCCTGGCCAGCTCCTCGGCGCTGACCGTGTTCATGCGCATCCGGCTGGAGTGGAACGTGAACCGGTCGCCGGTCGCGGCCGCCACCCGGCGCAACACCTCGGGGACCTCGGTCTCCATCGTCGTGTTGGAACTCGGCACCAGCAGGCCGATGCGGTAGTCACTCACCGGGCTCATTGCTCCTTCGGGTCACGGGCCACGGGGACGGCCCGGATTTCGACGATGCCGCTCATCGACCCGTGGTGGAACGCCCTGCCGATAGTCGTATCCGGGGGGAGATGCTGACGTGGCCGCCCCGAGGGTCTCCCTGCAGGTACGGGTATTCGCAGAGCGTTGTCCCGTGTTGTGCGCCGGCGTCATCGTCCTTCTCGACGATCAACCAGCCGATCGGAAGGACCGCTCGTGAACTACACACCCATGACCTCGTGGATCCAGCAGCGCAGAGGCACGGTCCTGCGCCAAGCGATCACCGGTTACGACGCGCTCGACGGTCTGCACGAGGACATGCTGACGCGGCAGGGTTTCGCCGGCCGGGACACGCAGCTGTACCGTCGCCACGAGCCGACGAAGTGGACGCGCGTGGAAGGCAACACCAACCACGTCGACATCGACGGCGCGCGGCTGGAGCCGACGGACCTGGCCGACCCGGCGGGCGGCCCGATGCGGTTGTTCCACAACGACGCGGTGTCGATCTGGGTGAGCCGGCGAAGCGCCGACATGCCGTTCTCGGTGCGCAACGCCGACGGCGACGAGATCTACTTCGTCCATCGGGGAACCGGCACTTTCTACACCGAGTTCGGGCCGCTGCCGTACGAGCCCGGAGACTGGGTGCTGGTGCCCAAGGGCGTCACTTACCGGATCCGCCCGGAGACCTCCGACAACTACCTGCTGCTCATCGAGTCGACCGAGGAACTCGGGCTCGCCGACGCCGGCCCGATCGGCCGCCGGGCGCCGTTCGACACCGATCTTTTCGTCGTCCCGACCCCGCAGCTCGACGAGCTCGGCGACGGCCGCAACGACGCGGGCGAGTACCCGCTGCGGCTCAAGTTGCGCAACGAGTACACCTCCATCTTCTACGACTTCGACCCCATCGATGTGGAGGGGTGGAAGGGCGATCTGTTCCCGATGAAGATGAACATCCGGGACTACCGGCCGGTGATGAGCGACCGGATCCACATCATGCCGAGCGCGTACGGCATCTTCGCCTCGCCCAGCTCGTTGGTGGGCAACATGGTGCAGCGGCCGTACGAGACCGCTCCGGACGCCGAGCCGGTGCCGCCGTACCACCGCAACATGGACTACGACGAGTTCATCTTCGTCCACGGCGGCACGGCAATGGGCCTGCCGGTCGCCCCGGCCAGCATTTCGCTGACCCCGCAGGGCATGCACCACGGCCTCCCGGCCGACGTCGCCGAGAAGGCCCGCGAGACCATCCGCGGCGGCGGGGGGTCGGTGGACATGCAGTACATCATCGTGGACACGAAGGGCCAGCTGCACGTGGACCCGGGTGCCCTGAGGTTCAAGCGGGACGGGGACCAGATTCGCGAAGGGGTGACGGCCAAGTGACGGGTTCCGGCGAGGCCTCCGCGGCCGACGAGCAGCCCCGGGTCGGCACGGTCGGCATCGGCGTGGTCGACTTCGACCGGCTGCCCGCCGGTACCGCGTCGACGGTCGTGCCCATCCGCGCCGCTGACGGCGCCGCCTCGCGCGGCGTGCTCTACGCCCGGGGCGGCGAAAAAACCGTGATGGTGGTGTCGCACCCGCGCGGCGACCTGAGCCGGTTCTACGCCGCACCAGCGATCGTGGAGGCGGGATACGCCTTCTACGCCCACCAGACCCGGACGCTGAACAACGACGTCGACTGCGAGCACGAGCGGCTGCTCCTCGACCTCGCCGCCGCGCTGACCCACCTGCGCGACGAGCGCGGATTCGACCGGGTGATCCTCCTCGGCAACAGCGGCGGCGGTTCGTTGATGGCGTTTTACCAGCAGCAGGCGAGCACACCGCCTCCCGATCGGCTGCGTGACACCGCCGCGGGGGAACCGCTGGACCTCAACGAGGTCGCCATGCCGAAGGCGGACGGCGTCGTCCTGCTCGGGGCCCACCCCGGTCAGGGTTCGTTCATGCTCAGGGCGATCGACCCGTCGGTGATCGACGAGGGGGACCCGCTTGCCGTCGATCCCGATCTGGACATGTACAACGCCGCGAACGGCTACCGCGAGCCCCCGGCGCCGAGCACGTACTCGGAGGAGTTCCTGCAGCGGTACCGCGCGGCCCAGCGGGCGCGGGTGGCTCGGTTGGACGCCCGGGCTCGGGGGTTGATCGCCGAGCAGCGGCGCTACCGCGAGATGCGCGACGCCCCCGGCTTCGCGGACCTGCCGATCGAGGAACGAACCCGGATCACCCGCCGCGCGACCGTCGGGCACTACCTGGTCGTGCACCGGACCGAGGCCGACCCGGCGTACCTGGACGTGCGGCTGCACGCCGAGCGGTCCACCCGGAGGGCGGCTTCGATCCTCGGCCCGCGACCGGATGAGATCAACTACGCGCCCGGCGGCTTCGGCCGGCTGGTCACCCCGCGGGCGTGGCTGAGCACGTGGTCAGGACTGTCCACCCGGGCCGTGCTGGTCGAGTCGCTGAAGTCGGTGGACGTGCCGTTGCTGCTCGTCGGTTTCACCGGGGACAACCTCGGGTTCCCGGACGACACCCAGGCCCAGTACGACGCCAGCCCGGCCGCGGACAAGACAATCCGGTTTCACGACGGCGACCACTTCGGTTTTCCGGTCGTGCAGCGCGAAAAGGCGCTGCAGACGGTCGTCGACTGGCTCACTCCGCGATTTCCCGCGGCTTCCGGCTCGCCCGAAGGAGTTCGATGATGGCGCACGTTGTCGTGACCCTCACCTTCGTCGACGGTCCGCCCACTCCGGACGTCGCCGGTGCACAGAAGGAATTCCTGGAGCGGCTGCGGGCCGACGGTCTACTCGGCCTCACCGGCGGGTTCACCGACGGCGTGGGCGGCATGGCAGTGCTTCGCGGCCTGTCACCGGATGAAGTGGAGACGCGGTACCGGGACAGCCCGATCGTCCGCGCCGGGCAGGCTACGGTCGCGGTCCGCGAATGGAACATCCAGATCGGAGCGATCGCGTAGACTCCGGCCTGTCTCCGAAATCCCGGGGCCGATCTTGTTCGGCTCCGGGATTTCGACGGCCGGTACGACGCGGGAAATTGTTCTTCGAAAATCCGGCAACCCCAGTCCGCAGAAGGCGATGTCGTTGCGGGGCGGTCGCTTTCGTCACACGTTTGGTTGGTGCGGACCGAGCAGGTCGACGGGCATCATCTGACCATGGTCGATGGCGTGGCCGAGTTGGCGGCATTCCTCCGGGCACGGCGGGAACAGATCAAACCCGAGGACGTGGGTCTGGTCTCCCACGGCCGGCGGCGGACGCCCGGGCTGCGGCGCGAGGAGCTGGCCACCCTCGCCGGCATCAGCGTCGAGTACCTGGAGCGGCTGGAGCAGGGCCGCGACACCAACCCGTCCATCGGGATACTGACTGCGCTGGCCGAGGCGCTGCGCCTGTCCGAGGACGAGAAGCGGCATCTGGCTGCCCTGGCCGTCCGGCGTCAGGGGGAGGGCCTGCTGCCCCGGCACCGGCCCGAAGACGAAGTCCGCCCGAGCCTGCGGGTGCTGCTGGACCGGCTCGGTCAGACCCCGGCGTGCCTGCTCGGCGGGACGTGCGACGTGATCGCCTGGAACGGCGCGTGGGAGTCGATCGTCCGGCCGTTGGGATTCCTCGACCACGATTCACCCAACCTGCTGCGCTACCACTTCCTGCACCCGAGTGCGCGCCGGGTTTTCGGCGAGGATTGGGCGAGCACCGCCGACGAGCTGGTCGGCTGGCTGCGGGCGATTCAGGCCGACCAGGGCGTCGACGCTGCAGGCGCGGCGTTGGTCGACGAGCTGACCGCGGTGCCGGACTTCAGCACCCGGTGGACTGCTCACCCGGTCGCCTATCGCCGGGCCGGCGTCACCCGGCTGCGGCACCCCGACACCGGGCCGATCGACGTCAGCATCGAGATCCTCAAGGCCGCTGAGAGCAGCCACTGGCTGCAGGTCTGGGTCTCCTACGACTGAACCGGAACTTCGATCTTCCGCTGCGCAGCGGCTGACAAGTCGGGGCCGACTCGGTACCTTGTTTGTAAGCAGGTGCTTACAAACCGGACTTTCCGTCAGATTGGGAGTTCCCCGCATGACCACCACGCAGTCGGAGCCGCTTGCGTACCCGTTCAACGAAGAGGCGGGGCTCGCGCTCAACGCGGCGTATGCCGCCGCCCGTGACGCGGAGGGCATGATCCGCGTGCAGATGCCGCACGGTGAGCCGGCCTGGCTCGCCACGCGGTTCGCCGACGCCCGGCTCGTGCTGGGCGACCGGCGGTTCTCGCGCGCGATGTCGGAACAGAAGGACGAGCCGCGGATGGCCGCGCACCGGCGTTCGGGCGGCATCCTCACCATGGACCCGCCGGACCACACGCGGCTTCGCACGCTCGTCGCGAAGGCGTTCACCGTCCGGCGCGTGGAGCTGCTGCGGCCGCGTGTCGAGGAGCTGGCGACCGGGCTGATCGAGGACATGAAGGCGGCCGGGCAGCCCGCCGACCTGGTCGACGCGTACGCGCTGCCGATCCCCGTCGCGGTGATCTGCGAGCTGCTCGGCGTGCCGACCGAGGACCGCGCGAAGTTCCGCGTGTGGAGCGACGCCGCGCTGACCTCGAGCGGACTGACCGCCGAGGAGTTCGAGCGCAACCGCGCGGAGCTGCGTGAGTACATGTCGGGCCTGATCGCGCAGCACCGTGAGCAGCCGCAGGACGACTTGATGACGGCGCTGATCGAGGCGCGCGACGTGCGTGACCGGCTCACGGAGCTGGAGCTGGTCGACCTGTGTGTCGGGATCCTGATCGCCGGCCACGAGACCACGGCGAGCCAGATCCCGAACTTCGTCTACGCGCTGCTCGACCAGCCGGAGCAGTGGAAGAGGCTCGTCGAGGACCCGTCACTGATCAACGCCGCCGTCGAGGAGCTGCTGCGCTTCGTCCCGCTGGGCGCCGGCGCCGGCTTCGCGCGCTACG
The DNA here is from genome assembly GCF_040704195.1 of Amycolatopsis sp. NPDC047767. Classification (NCBI taxonomy): domain Bacteria; kingdom Bacillati; phylum Actinomycetota; class Actinomycetes; order Pseudonocardiales; family Pseudonocardiaceae; genus Amycolatopsis; species Amycolatopsis sp. NPDC047767. The sequence goes on along the minus strand of NZ_JBEYSJ010000015.1, from coordinate 35,928 downwards.
CCACCGAAGACGTGCAGGTCGGCGACGTGCTCGTCCGCGAGGGCGAACCGGTGCTCGTCGCGATCGGCGCGGCCAACCGCGACCGCCTCCAGTTCGCCGACGCCGACACCCTCGTGTTCGACCGCGAGGACACCCACCACCTCGGCTTCGGCCACGGCGTGCACCACTGCCTCGGCGCGCCGCTCGCCCGCCTGGAGCTGCAGGAGGCGCTGAAGGCTCTGACGCGCGAAATGCCGACTCTCCACCTCGCCGGCGATATCGTGTGGAAGACCCAGATGCTGGTCCGCGGACCACGCTCCATGCCGATCGGGTGGTGACGATGACCTGGAAAGTGGAAGTCGACGAACACACGTGCATCGGCTCCGGCATGTGCGCCTCGCTGATGCCGGAGCTCTTCGAACTGGACGGCCCGGTCGCCCACCCGCTGTCCGACACCATCGCCCCGGACGAAACGGCGCTCGACGCCGCCGACTCCTGCCCGGCCATGGCCATCACCATCACGGACGGCGCGGAGGTCGTAGGCCCTCGGCCTTGAGGTGAGCTCGGTGAAGGGCCCTTCCGCTTGCTGCGGAGGGGCCCTTTTTCCTATCCCCGCCCGAAATCGTGTTAACGCGCACCCCGGTGAACCGTAACGCGGCGGGGCGCATGTAACACGGCAGTGTTCCGGATGAAACGGTTCGGACTTCGCCCGGCGGTGCACTGTGCGGCATGAACTTCCAGCTCGACGGCCTGCACCGGCCGGTGATCGTGGTCGGCGGCGGACAGGCGGGGCTCTCGATGTCCCAGTGCCTGACGACCGCCGGGGTCGGGCACGTGGTGCTCGAGCGCGAGAGCGCGGGGCACGAGTGGCGCGACCGCCGGTGGGACAGCTTCTGCCTGGTGACGCCCAACTGGCAGTGCCGGCTTCCCGGTTTCCCCTATCCGGGTGATGATCCGGACGGGTTCATGGTGCGCGACGACATCGTCGCCTACCTCGAAGACTACAAGAAATCCTTCGACGTGCCGATCGTCGAGGGGGTCGAGGCGACGCGCCTGACGAGGGTGCCCGGGGGCGGGTTCCGGGTGGCCACCACGCAGGGTGAGCTGACGGCGGACCACGTCGTGGTGGCGACCGGCCCGTACCAGGTGCCGCTGACGCCGCGGCTGGCCGAGCGGTTGCCGGCGGCCACGACGCAGCTGCACAGTTCCCAGTACCGCAACCCGCAGCAGCTGCCCGACGGCGAAATCCTCGTGGTGGGCACCGGCCAGTCCGGCTGCCAGATCGCCGAGGACCTGCACCTCGCCGGCCGCCGTGTGCACCTCGCGGTGGGGTCGGCGCCTCGGGTGGCGCGGCGTTACCGGGGCCGCGACGTGGTGGCCTGGCTCGACGACATGGGTTACTACGCCAGGGGAATCGACGAGTTCGCCGACGCCGACGCCGTCCGGTTCCGCGCCAACCACTACGTCACCGGGCGCGACGGCGGCCACGACATCGACCTGCGCGCCTTCGCCCGTGAGGGCATGCAGCTCTACGGGCGCCTCACCGACGTCCGCGACCACACGCTGACCTTCGCCCCCGATCTGCGCCGCAACCTCGACGCGGCCGACGCCGTGTCCGAAGGCATCAAGGACTCGATCGACGCCTACCTCACCAAGAAGAACATCGACGCCCCGGCCGAACCGCGCTACACCCCCGTCTGGCAGCCGGACGACGAGCCGCGGACCCTCGACGCCACCAGGATCTCCGCCGTCGTCTGGAGCACCGGTTTCGGCCGCGACCACCGCTGGATCGACGTCCCCGTGTTCGACGGCAAGGGCTACCCGACGCACCGCCGCGGCGTCACGAGCTGCCCGGGGCTGTTCTTCCTCGGCCTGCCGTGGCAGCACACCTGGGGCTCCGGCCGCTTCTGCGGCGTCGGCGCCGACGCGGAGTACCTGGCGCGCCGGATCGTCGCGGGCGAGCGCGCGGCCGACGTCCGCTGGATCTCCGGCACGCCCCGCAACACCGCGCCGGCCGACGACTGGGTCGCCCCGAGGACGGTCGCGTGATGCGCTGGATCGCCGACGCCCACCGCCACCTCGGCGTGCTGCCCGCGTACCCGTTCTACGGCGGCCCGCCCGTCGCCCCGGACCTCGGTGCGCGGGCGACCATCGACGAGCTGCTGTCCGATCTGGACCGCGAAGGCACCGAACGCGCCCTCGTGATCCCCAACTACGGGGTGCCCGACCCGGAGATCGCGTTCTCCTTCAATGAGCTCTGCGTCGAAGCGTCCGAGAAGGACGATCGGATCGCGGCGGCCCTGTGGGTGTCGCCGCGAAAAGAAGACGCCGCGAGAACCGACCAGGCGCTCAAGCTGGCCGGTGAACCCGGTGTCCGCGCGCTCAAGCTCAGCTTCCTCCTCGGCGGCCGCGCGAGCGACCCGGATTGCAAACCCCAGCTCGACAAGATCTTCGCCACCGCTCGCGAGCACGACCTCGTCGTCCACGTGCACACCTCGCCCGGCGCCGCGTCCGATGTGGACGAAGTGGGCAAGCTCGTGGACGTCTACGCCGACGACGCGAAGCTGCACCTCGTGCACTTCGGCGGCGGGATGAGCGGGCACATCAAGCTCGCCGGCGGCCGCTTCTTCGACTGGATCGCCGCCGGCAAACAGGTCTACACCGACCTGTCCTGGGCGATCGGCTTCACCCCGCGCTGGCTCGCCGAGGAGATCTCCCGGCGGGGCATCGGGCACGACCGCGTGCTCTTCGCCTCCGACCAGCCGTGGGGCGACTACGAGGGCGAGCTCGCGAAGCTGACCGCGGTGGTCGGCGACGGCGAGCTGGCCGACCACGTTTTCCGGAGCACGTTCGAGGTGCTGTACGGACCGAAGAAAGGGAAATGACCGATGGCCGAGCTGACCGACCTCGAGAAGACCAGCCTCGACGAGATTCCGCACCCCTCCTTGCCGCAGGGTTCGAACCTCTACGGCGCCACCAAGATCTTCCCCGACTACCAGGCGGAGAACGGGGAGACGTACTTCACCCTCGTGCACGGCATCGCGCACGAGTCGTCGGTGAGCTTCGTCGCGATCCTGCAGGCGACCCGCGCGCTGCGCAAGGGTTTCGAGACCGCGATCTACTTCTACGGCCCGGGTTCGCTCAACTGCCTGGCCACGCGCGGGTTCCCCACCACCGGCAACGCCGCGTTCCCCGGTGAGCTGAACATCAACGACCAGCTCAAGACGTTCATCGCCGAGGGTGGCAAGGTCTACTGCTGCCGCTTCGGGCTTTCGCTGCACGGCGCGCGCGAAGAAGACCTGATCGAAGGCGTGATCCCGGCACACCCGCTCGACGTGCAGGACGCGTTGATCCACTACGCGCGCAAGGGCGCGATCATCAACTCCACGTACATGTTCTAGGAGGCGGGCGTGCGCGTTGGCACCACTGACATCGACACCGAAGACAGTCTGGACACCCGCGCCGACATGGCCGTCCGCGGGGTGCGGATGGACGCACCCGTGCAGCGCAGCAAAGGCGCCGGGCCGAGTGACGACGGGCACCTGGTCGTCGACGGTGCCAACGCCACGCTGCCGCTCAACGACGAAAGTCCTTACCGAGTAAGGGAAGGCCGCGTCTTCCGTGGCTCGCTCGACCTCGGCCTGAGCGTCGAGCCCGTGGCGCGGCCGAAGTTCTACGATCTGTCCACCGCGGACGGCGTGCCGTACCGCAAGATCGCGCTGCTGCACGGGAAGGACGTGCTCGCGAGCACGGTCGTGCAGACGTGCATCCGCTACGTCGAAGACCAGCGCTGCCGGTTCTGCACCATCGAAGAGTCGCTGCGCGCCGATTCGACGGTCGCGGCCAAGACCCCGGCGCAGCTCGCCGAGGTCGCGGAAGCGGCGGTGCGGCTCGACGGAGTGAAGCAGATGGTGCTCACCACCGGCACCACGGCCGGGCCGGATCGCGGCGCGCGCCACCTCGTGCGCTGCGTCCGCGCGGTGCTCGAAGCCGTGCCCGGCCTGCCGATCCAGGTGCAGATCGAGCCGCCCGGCGACCTCGCCGTGCTGACCGAGCTGCACGAGGCGGGCGTGACGTCGATCGGCATCCACGTGGAGTCGCTCGACGACGACGTGCGCCGGCGGTGGATGCCCGGCAAGTCGAGCGTGCCGATGGCGGAGTACGAGGCGGCGTGGGACGAGGCCGTGCGCGTGTTCGGCCCCAACCGCGTGTCGACGTACCTGCTGATCGGCCTGGGCGAGGACCCGGACGAGCTCGTCGACGGCGCCGGCCGGCTGATCGAGCGGGGCGTGTACCCGTTCGTGGTGCCGATGCGGCCGATGCTCGGCACGCTCGCCCGGCGCGACGGCGCGGTGGCTCCCTCGCCCGCACTGGTGCGGGACGTGACGCGCCGGGTGGCGGAACTGCTGCGGGCCGCGGGCATGGTCGGGGCCGACCAGGGCGCCGGCTGCGCGGCTTGCGGAGCGTGCAGCGTGCTGAGCGCGGCGGGAGGCTGACGTGGACCACGACATCCTGGCGTTGCTCGGTGATTCTCGCAGCGCCGTTGCCCCGCCCGCGTTCCGGATCGAACCGGCCGACCACGGTGGACTGACGGCCTACCGCGCGCTGCGGCACGCGACGTTCGTGGAGCGCCAAGGCCTGTTCGACCACCACGACGTCGACGACCGCGACACCGACCCGCGGACGCTGGTGCTCGTCGCGCGCGACGCCGCCGGCACCGTGCTCGGCGGCGTCCGGCTCGGCCCGGCACAGGACGGTCCGGACTTCGGCTGGTGGACCGGCGGGCGGCTGGTCGTCGCGCCGGGCAGCCCGCACGGTGTCGGACGCGCACTCGTGCGAGCCGCGTGCGCCCGCGCCGAAACGGAAGGCGCGTTGCGCTTCGAGGCGACCGTGCAGGTGCAGAACGAGCGGATGTTCACGCGCCTGGGCTGGCAGAACGTCCGGCCGGTGACGGTCGCGGGTGTGGAGCACGTGCTGATGCGCTGGCCCATCGGCCGCGTGGCCGCGCTGGCGCAGGCCACCAAACGTCCACTGGGGACACTGCTGCCCGGGCTCACCGGCAGCCCGGGGTTCTTCGGTGACGACGGTGTGCCGATTCCGGACAGCGACCTGGTGGCGGCGTGCGACGCGATCGTGCCGTCGATGGTCGAGCGCGACCCGGAATGGGCCGGCTGGTGCTCGGTGCTGGTGAACGTGAACGACCTGGCCGCGATGGGCGCGGAACCCGTTGCGCTGCTGGACGCGCTGGGTGCGCGGGACGCGTCGTTCGCCGCGAGAGTCCTTTCCGGACTCCGGAAGGCGAGCAATGCGTACGGCGTGCCGGTGCTGGGCGGGCACACGCAGTTCGGCGTGCCGGCTTCGCTGGCCGTGACCGCGCTGGGCCGCGCGGCCGAGCCGGTGCCGGGCGGCGGCGGGAAACCCGGCCAGACGGTGTACCTGACCGCCGACCTCGAGGGCCGCTGGCGGCCCGGATACACCGGGCGGCAATGGGATTCGACGAGCTCACGGCGCACGCCGGAGCTGCGGGACCTGCTCGGCGCCGTCGCCCGGGCGCGGCCCGCGGCGGCCAAGGACGTGTCGATGGCGGGCCTCGCCGGCACGCTCGGGATGCTCGCCGAGGCGTCGGGTTGCGGTGCGGTGCTCGACGTCGCGAAGGTGCCACGCCCGGCCGGGACGACGGTGGGCGACTGGTTCACGTGTTTCCCGGGCTTCGCGATGCTCACGGCCGGGGCGCCCGCTCCGGCCCGCGCCGCCGTCACCGCCGGATGCGGTGAGCTCGTGGCGGGATCCGGCGTGCGGCTGCGGTGGCCGGACGGCGAGGTGACGACCGTCGTGGACGGCGGGGTCACGGGGTTGGGGGAGGCAGCATGACCGAGGAGAGAACATGAGCACGGTGCGGATGGCCGCGGTGGCGGCCCCCTTCGACCGCGATGTCGAGAGCGACTTCGCGCGGATCGAGAAGCTGATCGCGGAAGCCAGGGCCGAGGGCGTCGGATTGCTGGCGCTGCCCGAGGCGGCGCTCGGCGGGTACCTCGCGAACCTCGACGGCGACGCGGAGGGACCGCCCGCGCTCGACCCGGCGGGCCCGGAAATCCGCCGGCTGGCCGAGCTGGCGGGCGACCTCGTCGTCACGGCCGGGTACTGCGAGCGCGACGGCGACCGGCGCTACAACTCGGCCGTGTGCGTGACCGGCGACGGCGTGCTGGGGCACCACCGGAAGGTGCACCAGCCGTTGTCGGAGGACGCGAGCTACGGCGCGGGCAGCGGGTTCGCCGCGTTCGACACGCCGGTGGGCCGGCTGGGCATGATGATCTGCTACGACAAGGCGTTTCCGGAGTCGGCGCGGGCGCTGGCCCTGGACGGGGCCGAGGTGGTCGTCTGCATGTCGGCGTGGCCGGGCAGCCGGACCAACCCGAGCGCCGACCTCGCCGAGGACCGCTGGAAGCGCCGCTTCGACCTGTTCGACCGGGCGCGGGCGCTGGAGAACCAGATCGTGTGGGTCTCGGCGAACCAGTCGGGCACCTTCGGTGACCTGCGGTTCGTGGCGAGCGCGAAGATCGTCGACCCGGGTGGTGACGTACTGGCCGACACGGGCGTGGCCGAAGGCCTGGCGATCGCCGAGGTGGACGTCGCCGCCGCGTTGGCGGGCGCGCGGCGCGCGATGGCGCACCTGGCCGACCGCCGGCCCGCCGCGTATGCGGTGGGCGGGTGAATGGGCCGGCTCCGGATCGCCGCGGTGGCCGCGCACTTCGGGCGTGACCTCGAGTTCGACCTGCGGCGCATCGCCACGTTGATCGACCACGCGCGCCAGAGCGGCGCGGACCTGCTGGTGCTGCCCGACGCGGCGCTCGGCGGCTACCTCGCCGACCTGCGCCACCCCGACCCGGACGCGCTGCCGCCGGCGCTCGAACCCGGGTGCCCCGAGCTGAAAACGGTGCAGGCGCTGGCCGCGGAGATGACCGTGTGCGTGGGCTACTGCGAGGCCGACGGCGCGCGCCGCTACAACGCCGCCGTGTGCGTGACGGGCGACGGCGTGCTCGGCCACCACCGGAAGGTGCACCAGCCGCCGGGGGAAAGCGTTGCGTACGACGCGGGGGATTCCTTCGCCGCGTTCGACACCCCGGTCGGGCGCGTCGGGATGCTGATCGACTACGACAAGACGTTCCCGGAGTCGGCGCGCTCGCTCGCGGTGGACGGTGCGGAGATCGTCGCGTGCCTCTCGGCGTGGCCGACAAGCATCACCGACCGGGCTCCGCGGATGGCGCAGGACCGCCAGTCGCGGCTGTTCGACCTGTACGACCAGGCGCGCGCCGCCGAGAACCAGGTCGTGCTCGTGTCGTCCAACCAGACCGGCGCGATGGGCGGCATGCGGTTCCTCGGCCAGGCCAAGGTCGTCGGCCCCGGCGGCGAGATCCTCGCGCGCACCTGGTCGAAGGCGGGCCTCGCGGTGGCCGAGGTCGACGTGGCGGGGGAAGTCGCGAACGCCCGCCGCGTGCTGCACCACCTGGGGGAACGCAAACCTTTCGCGTACCGGGAGGGCTGACGTTGCGCATCGCGTTGCTGAGCTATTCGACGAAACCCCGCGGCGGCGTGGTGCACACGCTGGCGCTGGCCGAGGCACTGGCCGCGCTGGGTGAGGACGTGACCGTGTGGACGCTCGGTCGCGGCGGTGACAGCGGCTTCTTCCGGCCGGTGGACCCGCGGGTGACGACGGCGGTGGTGCCGCTTCCCGACGTGCCGGGTGAGTCGGTGGGCGCGCGGATCGTGCGCTCGATCGAGGTGTTGCGCGCGGCTTTTCCGGCCGGTGCGTACGACATCGTGCACGCGCAGGACTGCATTTCGGCCAACGCCGTGGACCGCTGCGTGCGGACGGTGCATCACCTCGACACGTTCACCACGCCCGAGCTGGCCGCGTGTCACGAGCGGGCGATCACCCGGCCGTTCGCGCACGTGTGCGTGTCGGCGTCGGTGGCCGAGGAGGTGCGTGCGGGCTGGGGGATCGAGGCCACGGTGATCCCCAACGGCGTTGATGCCGCACGGTTTTCTTCGGCGCCGTACGGGGATTGGCGGGAACGGTTCGGCCGGTACGTGCTCGCGGTCGGCGGGATCGAGCCCCGCAAGGGTTCGCTGGATCTGCTGGAGGCCGTCGCGCTGCTCGACCCTCCGGTGCGCTTGGTGATCGCGGGCGGCGAGACGCTCTTCGACTACCGCGACTACCGCGAGCGCTGGGACAAGCGGGCGGCCGAGCTGGGCGTGGATCCGGTGGTGCTGGGGCCGGTTGAGCATGACGTGCTGCCGTCACTGGTGCGTTCGGCGGCGGTTTTCGCCTTTCCTTCGACGAAGGAGGGCTTCGGTCTGGCGGCGATGGAAGCCCTCGCCGCCGGAGTTCCGTTGGTGACGCGGGATCTGCCGGTGTTGCGCGAAGTTTTCGGTGGGGTGGCGCGGTTCGCCTCCACGCCGCACGGCTTCGCGGCCTCGATCCGGGCCGCGCTGGATTCCGGGACGGAAGACCGCGCGGCGGGGGTGGCCTTGGCCGAGCGCCACACGTGGGCGGCTGCGGCGCGGGCGCATCTGCAGCTGTACCGGTCGCTCGTGGGGTAATTGCCTTGCCGGGCGGTCGGTCGGCTGGTCCGATGTGGCCGTGTTCAAGCTGAGGTGGGAACGGCCGCTGCACCAGCGACCCGTGACCGAGGGGTTCGCCGTCGCCGACGCTGACGTTCTGGCGCACGAACGGTCCACTCGCCTCGTCCGCCTCGCGGGCTCCGACGGCACGGTCCGCTGGGACGCACCGCTCGGCACGTGGCCGCGCGCCGTTGTCGTGGACGGCCCCGACGTGTTCGCCCTGCCCCAGCTGCCCGGCCGCCTGTTCTGCCTCTCCTGGGCGAATGGCGAACCGCGCTGGACCCGCGACGTCGGGTGGCCTGCGGGCCACGTCGTGGCCTCCCCGAACCTCGTCCTCGTCGGCGGCCGGCGCGGCGACACCCCGCTGCGCGCCCTGGACCGCGCGACGGGGGAGCTGCGGTGGACCCGGTCCGGTGCCGTGGTCGGCGGCCGCACGCTGGACCCCACCTCGTGGCGTACCCACCCGGCACCCGCGGCCGCCGTCCCCCGCCCGACGAGCGGCGAACGCCTGGTCGGCTCGGTCGCGGTGGCCGACGGCCTGGTGACGCTCGACAACGCAGGCCACCTCGAACGCTGGGCCTCCGACGGCACCCGTCTCACGCGGACCCGTGTGGCCGGCCGGGCCGTGGGGCTGCACATGCTCGGCCCGGGCCGAATCGTCGTGGCAGGAAAGGGAACCGTCGCGGTCTACGACGTCGGCTGAGGAGTCCGGACGCCGTTTTCGGTCACCACGGCCGTGATGAGTGCGGCGGGAGTCACGTCGAAGGCCGGGTTGAAGACCTCGGCGCCGTCGGGGGCGATTCGGACGCCACCGAACCGGGTGAGCTCCGAAGGCCGGCGTTCCTCGATCTCGATGTCCGCGCCCGTGGCGATCGAGGCGTCCACAGTGGACTCCGGAGCGACCACGACGAACGGCACGCCGTGGTGGGCGGCGGCGATCGCGAGGCCGTAGGTGCCGATCTTGTTGGCGACGTCACCGTTCGCGGCGATGCGGTCGGCGCCGACGAGGACGCAGTCGACGAGGCCGCGCGACATAGCGAGAGCGGCGGCACTGTCAGGCTGGACGCGGTAGGGCACGCCGGCCTGGGCGAGCTCCCACGCGGTGAGGCGGGAGCCCTGCAGCAGAGGCCGGGTTTCGTCGACCAGCACGGACTCGACGAGGCCCCGTTCGTGCAGGTGCCAGACGACGCCGAGCGCCGTGCCCCACCCGACGGTGGCGAGGTGGCCCGCGTTGCAGTGGCTCAGCAGCCGCAGCGGGCGGCGGGTGGTCTCGCGCAGCACGACGTCCGCCGCGTGGCCCGACGCGGTGCGGTTGAGGTGCTCGTCCTCGTCGAGCATCGCGAGCGCCTCGGCGACGACGGCTTCGGGGCCTTCGCCGAGCTTGCCGAGGGCGCGGGTGACGCCCCAGCGGAGGTTGACGGCCGTCGGGCGGGCGGTCGCGAGGCGTTCGGCTTCGGCTTGCACGTTGTCGCCGGCGAACGCCGCCAGCGCGACACCCAGCGCCCCCGCGGCACCCAGCGCGGGAGCGCCCCGCACGGCGAGCCGCTGGATCGCGTCGACGAGGTCGTCGACCGTCCGCAGCTCCAGCGTCCGGTACGCGCCCGGCAGCGCGACCTGGTCGATGATCACGACGGCGCCGTCGGCCCAGTCCACGGTCCTGCGCATCTGCCCTCCCGAGCCCCGAAAATCGCTGGCCGGCCGCGCGGCGGGTGCACCACCATGCGGCCCCGTGACCATTCAACGGCAGAACCCGCCCGCCCTGCACGCGACGCCCGGCTACCACCACGTGACCACCGTCTCGGGCCGCACGACCGTGCACCTCGCCGGCCAGTGTCCGCTCGGGCTGGACGGCGCCGTGGTCGACGGTGACGTGCTCGCGCAGGTGGACCAGGTCGTCGCCAACACCGCCACGGCGCTCGCGGCTGCCGGCGCGGTGGCCGACGACGTGGTCCGTACGGTGATTTACGTGGCCACGGCCGACCGCGCCGTGCTCTCCGCCGTGTGGGACCGGTTCACCGGCTCGGCGATCGGGCCGGCGTTCAGCACCGCGAGCACGCTGCTGGGCGTGACGTGCCTGGGTTATCCGGGCCAGCTGGTGGAGCTGGACGTCACCGCCGCCGTGTCATAGGCCCGCCATCAGGTCCGTTTCCGTGACGCCGGGTCCGTGGCCCTCGCGGATGAACCACTCGACGCCGAACGCGTGGCCGAACGCCTCGTCGGGCATCGCGAGGAACCACGACTCCTCGCTGATCTGGCTCGGGTGCGCCCGCATGGCCGCGCGCTTCGCCGCGAGGTACGGCTTGACGTCGACCGCCGCCGTGATCTCCGCCTCGGGCTTGCCGAGCTTCTCCTGCGCGTCGACGTCCGGCACCTCCTCCCGCGGCATCGCCCCCATCTCCACGGCCAGCTCCAGCCCGCGGCGCATGTGGTCGCGGTTCGTGGTGGCCTGGTAGACCCGCGGCGTGCCCGCCAGCTCGGCGGCCCGCACGCCGACGCGGTGGACCTGGATGTGGTCGGGGTGGCCGTAGTTGCCGTAGTCGTCGTACACCGTGAGGACCTCGGCTTCTTCCTCACGCAGGATCTCGGCCAGCCGCTGGGCCGCCTCCTCGACCGACGCCCGCCAGAACGCGCCCGGCTCGTCGTTGGTCGGCTCGCCCATCATCCCGGAGTCGCGGTAGCCCAGGAACTCCACGCGCTTGACGCCGAGCACCTCGGCCGCCGCGTGGGTCTCGCGCACGCGGCGCTCCCACAGCTGCTCGCCGTCCGCGAGGAACCCGTCGGGCACCTCGCCCACCTCACCTCGCGTCGCGACCACCAGCACCACGCGGTGCCCGTCGTCGGCGGCCTTGCGCATCACGCCCCCGGTCACGATGCACTCGTCGTCGGGGTGGGCGTGGAACGTCACCATTGTTGCCATGTCATCGAACTTACCCGGGGGGACCGACAAAAGCCGAAGGTTCGCTCACGGCCGGACCTCGCCCGGGTAGGGGAGCCAGCGATAGCCGGGGGAGAACTCGCCGAACTCCGCCGGGGCGCCTTCCTGCCGCCAGAGGTCATCGTCGACCACGAGCCCGGGAAACCGCCGCAGGTCCTCGCCCCGCAGCTCCGCGAAGGTCCGGAACAGGTCGGTCTCGACGCCGGCCAGGGCGAAACGGCACACGGGCGGGGCGGTCCGGAGCCGGTCGTAGAGCGCGTGCCCGGCCGCGGTCATGGCCTCCGCCTCGGCCGCGGACTTGGCGCCAGACCGGCTCAACCCCTCGGGAAGCACGCCGCACCACCAGTCGTCGCCGTCCGGGAAGACCCGCGTCGGCCAGTCGGCGAAATGGCGCGCGAGGGCCTGGGCGCGGTCCTCGTGGGGGCCGCATTCGGCGTTCAGGGCGTAGACCCAGGCCATGGTTCACGACCTCATCTCTGCAGGCTCTGTTCCTGGTCCATGTGCGACAGCTTCTCCGGGTTCCGCACCGCGTAGATGCCGGTGACGAGCCCGTCGTCGATGCGCAGGGCCAGGACCGTGTCGAGGGCGCCGTCGAAGTGGACGGTGAGGGCGGGGTGGCCGTTGACCTGCGTGGGCAGGCGGGTGGCCGTGGCGAGGTGGCCCAGGCCGGCGCCCAGGATGCGCGCGACGCGTTCGGCGCCGACGACGGGCTTGAGGACGGCCTGCTTGACGCCGCCGCCGTCGCCGAGGAAGACGACGTCCGGGGAGAGGATGTCGAGCAGGTGCTGCAGGTCGCCGGTTTCGATGGCGTGCTGGAAGGCGTCGAGGGCGTCGCGGGTGGCGGTGCGCGAGACGGGCCCGCGCGGCCGGCGGGCGGCCACGTGCTCCCGCGCCCGGTGCGCGATCTGCCGCACGGCGGCGCCGCTCTTGCCGACGGCGTCGGCGATCTCGCCGTAGCCCAGGTCGAACACCTCGCGCAGCACGAACACCGCGCGTTCGGTCGGCGTGAGCGTCTCCAGCACGAGCAGCATGGCCATCGACACGCTGTCGGCGAGCTCCACGTCCTCGGCGACGTCCGGCGCCGTCAGCAGCGGCTCCGGCAGCCACGGCCCGACGTAGGACTCCTTGCGGCGCCCGAGCGTCCGCAGCCGGCCCAGGGCCTGGCGCGTGGTGATGCGCACGAGGTACGCGCGGTGGTTCTGCACCCCGTCGAAGTCGACGTCGACCCACCGCAGCCAGGTCTCCTGCAGCACGTCCTCCGCGTCGGCGGCCGAGCCGAGCATCTCGTAGGCGATGGTGAACAGCAGGTTGCGGTGCGTGAGGAACAGCTCCGTGCTGCGGTCGGCCATGCGCTTCCCCCTTCGGTTTCGACAGTGTCCCCCACCAGATGCCGCCCGGTTGTGTTTCGTGACATGTCACAACGGCCGGGTCGCCGGCATCTGGTGGGCATCAATTCGCGAAACGACGAGTGAGGACGACCCCATGACCCGCATGAACCCGATGGACACCGAGATCGGCGGCAAGTTCGCCAAGCGCTTCGCCGGTGTCAGCTCGCTGCTCGACCGCTCGCGGCTGCCCCGCGAGGTGCAGGAGCTGGTCAAGATCCGCGCCAGCCAGATCAACGGCTGCGGCTTCTGCCTCGACATGCACACCAAGGACGCCGTCGCGGCCGGCGAAACCCCCGTGCGCCTCGCCCTCGTCGCGGCCTGGCGCGAAACCACGGTCTACACCGACGCCGAACGCGCGGCCCTCGCGCTCACCGAGGAGGCCACCCGCCTCGCCGACTCCACCGGCCTCTCGGACGACACGTGGGCCCACGCCCGCAAGCACTTCGACGACGAGCAGCTCGCCGCGCTGGTGTGCCTCGTCGGGCTGATCAACGCGGCCAACCGGATGAACGTCATCGTGGGCATGCCGGGAGGGTCGTACGAGGCGGGAATGTTCGCGGATTTCGTGGAGCAGTGACCGGGTGCCCGGCTCGGGGTTCGGCCCCGGGCCGGGTTGCGGGCGCCGACGTGTGCCCGGAATCGAAGGCCGGTCAGGACGGCACACCGTCCAAAGCGGACGCGCGGTCCGGGATTTCCCCTTCCCTGTCGGGACAGTTCGCCTGGTTCGGTTCCTTGCCCTGGCCGGTCGCCGCCAAGCTTTCCTCGGCACCCTCTCGCCCCGGCGGCTGAGCCATCGCGTACAGCCGATAACGGCACATCACCGCACCTCGGCCGACGCGGTGGTTTCCCACGCGAAACCGTCCGGGTCCGTGAAGGCTTCCACTCCGCCGGTCACCGCGATGCGGTGCGAGCCGGTGCCGGCGGGGGCCACGCCGGCGTCCTTCGCCAGGGCGCGGCGGCGGTACAGGGCGAGCTTCACCGGGCCGGTCTCGAACTCCACGTACATGCGCCCGAAGCTCTTGCCCACGGTCAACCCGCGCGAGGCGTAGAACTTCTTGCTCGCCACCACATCGTCGACGCCGAGCAGCAACACGATGGCGTCGAACTCCCGCGAGGCCGGGCCGGTGTCCTTCTTGGCGGACGTCGCGACCTTCCAGATCGTGCCGTCGGGGGCCTGGACGACGCCGCCGTAGCCCCACATCGATTTCGCGGGCGCCTTGAGCGTCGTGGCGCCGGCGGTGAGGGCCGACGAGATGAGGGCGTCGACGTTGGCGGGCTGGGAAACCGTGAGCGAGAGGGTGAAGCCGCGGAAGCCGTCGGACGGTTCGTGCGACGCCCGCACCCGCAGGCGGGAGCCGAGCCCGAAGGCGTCGGCGTAGAAGCGTTCGGCGGCGGTGGGATCGGTCACTTCGAGGGTGATCGTGTCGATTGAGGTCATGTCCGGAACGGTAGGCGCGCACCCGTGACCAGTGCTTCTCCATTCCTGCTCGGTATTTCCGCGTGGCAGCCTCCTGCCACGCTTCTTTGACTGACCGCCGCCGTCCGGTAGATTTTCGACCATGGGTGGCGGAGGGGGCGCACGCTCAGCTCGAGCGTGGCCGCGCGGCACATGACCAGGCAACTCACCGAAACGACCAACGTCGATCCACCGCTCCCGCGCGAGTCGATCCGGGCGCTGCTTCGGCGCCGCCGCCGGGGTGTCGGCCGGTTCCGGGGCATCCAGTACTGGCTGCGCGTGCGGGGCTATTACTTCCTCGCCGCGTTCGCGGGCCTGTTCGTGGTCAACGCCGTGGTCATCGGCGGCCGGGTCGCCTACGACGTGACCGTGCAGATCGACTCGCCGTGGGACACCTCGAGCCCCGCGCTCGCCCTGCCGCTGTCGCTCGCCGGCTGGCTCGTGGTGACCGGGTTCGCGGGTGCCGTCGCGGGTTACGTGGTGACCGAGGTGACGGACAACCGCAACATCGGGCGGATGCGCGGCCGCGGCAACGCGCGCCGCATCGCGCTCATCCCGCTGCTCGACCGCCTGCAGTACCGGCGGCACGGGTTCGAGGTGCCGCACTACTTCGGCATCCGGTTCGCCCTGCGCCACGACGGGGATTGGGCCCGCGCGCAGGACCACTGGGAGATCATCGTCGAGAAGTTCCTCAACGCCGCGGAGTCCGATCGCACGCACGGGCCGCGGCAGGCGATGTGGCAGGCCGTGCTGGAGGCCTCCTACGTGCTCGACGGAATGTCCGGAAAGTGCCCGGTGTGCGAGGAGGCCGCGGTGAAAGCGGAGGGGAAAACCGATGCCCGCCCATGACCCGCAGCCGCCGCAGACCGTCGACGAGATCGCCCGCAGCCTGTACCGGACGGCCTACCCGGAGATGACCGACGATCCCGACTGGGTCGAGGAGCAGGTGTCGGTGGCCGTCGAGCGGATCAGCCGCGCGGAGCAGGCCGACCCCTCGACGTCGCCCGGCGCCCGCCGGCTGGACAACGCGGTGATCAACCGCGCCGCGCCGAAGCCGAGCCGGGGGCCGCGCATCGCCGCCGCGGTGGTTTTGGCCGTGGTGGTGCTCGTGGCCGTCGTCCTCGGGATCACGCAGCGGCAATGGGTTGCCGAGACCGCGATCAGCAGCGACGGCATCCTCGGCCTGTCCATCGCGGCGGTGGTGGCCGCGCTGGCCACGAGCGTGAGCTACGTGCGGGTGCGCCGGCGGAAGATCCTGTCGTGCCGGGTGCGGATCGACGCGCCGTTCGGCGTCGACATCGGCGAAACCGTGCGCCTGGAAGGCGAACACGCGGCGGTGAGCGACCCGGGTGTGGTCGTGGTGCGGGTGAAGAACACCGGCGGCTCGACGATCGCGGCGGAGGACTACGTGTCCCCGCTCGCCCTGCACTTCCCGGGGCGGCAGGTGATCTCCGTCGACGCCACCGAGTTCGAGCCCGTCGAGCTGCAGCGGGTGATCAGCAAGCTGCCCGGGTTCACGATCGACGAAGACCGGGTGCAGCTGCCGGAGGTCCTGCTCGAACGGGAAGCGTCGTACAAGCTCGTGATCGTGCTCTCCGGGACGATTCCGGGGGAGAAGCACCAGATCGCCGTCGAAGGTGTCCTGCGCGACGGCCGGATCACCACCCGCGAGGGCAAGGAAAAGGTCGGCCCGGGCACGCTCGCGTGGGGCGGCCTGACGGCGATCTGCGCCGGCGCGCTCGCGGTGGTGTTGCTGCTCAACAACGTCGCGCCGTTCACCAAGCTGCCGCGGGGCGTGGCGTGCGAGGCGGGCTCGCTGAGCGTGGAGGGGTCCAGCGCGTTCGGCCGGGCCGCGACGGAGCTGGCCGGCTCGTACGAGGCGTACTGCCCGGGGTCGGCCGTGAAGGTCGGCACGCCCGGCAGCGTCGAAGGCCTGCAGCGCCTGCACGACGGCACCATCGACCTCGCCCTGTCCGACGGCAAGTTCGACGAGCCCGACTTCACCCGGTTCGTGCCGCAGAAGCTCGCGATCGTCCCGTTCACGTTGGTGGTGAGCAAAAACGTGCCCGTCGACAGCCTGTCGGTCGCCGACGTGCGGAAGATCTTCACCGGCGGCGCCCGCGTCTGGAGCGACATCACCGGCAACCCGCGCGACACGGGCGTGATTCGCGTCGCCGGCCGTTCCACTTCGTCCGGTACGCGCCGCACGCTGGAGAAGTACCTTCTCGGCACGCCCTCCGCGCCGATCGGCCAGGCCCCCGCCACGTCCGACTCCTGCCGCGACCTGCGCCCCGGCCTCGCGGCCTCGTCGCCGATCATCTGCGAACAAGGCTCAACCGGTGACCTCATCGACCGCATCGCCACCCTCGGCGACGCCATCGGCTACGCGGACGTCTCCGACGTCGCCCAGTCGACCGCCGTGAAGAAGATCAGCCTCGACGGCCGCGACGCCACCCTCGACGACATCCGCGGCGGCTATCCCTTTTGGACGGTCGAGTACGTGTTCAGCCGCGGCCCCTTGGAATCGGGCTCCCTGGCGTCCGCGTTCCGCGACTACCTGCTGACGCCCGAGGCCCGCAACGCGATGGCGGGCTTCGAGTACTACGCGTGCGCGGCGGGGGAGCAGGACCTGTGCAGCCAGCGCTGACGCGGGGTTTCGGCGCTGCGCCGACATGATCGGAACTGACGCCATACGCTTGAACTGTGGTCGACTTGCGCAACACCACCCACGACTGGGCCGGCACGGTGGACACCGCACATCTCGACGCCATCCGCTCGGCGCCGGCCGAGTTCGCCCCGGGCGGTGCGCGGCATCTGGTGCTTGAGGTCTTGGCCTACGCCGCGGAGGAGGCAGAGGCCCGCGGCGGCGGGATCGCCGTGGTCACCGGGCACGCAGATGGTTCGATCTCTGTAGCCGACGACGGCCGCGGCACCGACACGCGCGTCGACAAAGCCGGGCGAACAGTCAAGAAGCCGGTCATGGCCACCAAGGACCTGCGGTTCTTCGACCACCCGGCGGCCGCCACTCTGCCCGACGGGCATCCGCGCCGGGGCATGTCGGTGGTGGCAGCGCTGAGCGAATGGCTCGAGCACGTGAACCGCCGCGCGAACGGATCGTGGAGGCAGCGCTACGAGCACGGCGTCCCCACGACCGATCTGACCCCGATCCGCGATGACGGCACCACCGGCACCACCGTCCGCTTCCTTCCGACGCTGCGCGGTCCGGTGGACTTCAGGGGGCTGGACTTCGGACCGCAGTTGACCTTGGTCCTCCGCTGATCGGTCGGCGGAGGACCGGCTGAGACCGATCCGGCGCGCGGTGAGAACAGTGGTCGTCTCTCGGGTCAGTACTCGTTCTTGATCACGAAGTAAGACCCGCGGATCGTCCCCGCCAGTTTGGACTTCTGGCGGGCGAACTTGAACGCCGAGAGCTCCTCCGGAATCTCCATCCCGTCGGACAGCTTGAATCCGACGGCCCGCTTGCCGGACTCGTCGATCGTGTACATGACGTTGATCGACAGCCCGTTCTCGTAGAAGACGTAGGCCATCCGGATGTTCTCGACCTGGAACTCGGACGCTTCCAGCGGCGGGGAGGCGATGACGATGCCGCGTTCCTCCGAAAGGATCCGGTGGACCCACTCGACGGTCGCCGCGGCGTCGGCGGCGGGCTCGACGGTGAAGACGTGGTCGTACTTGTTCTTGAAGTACCGGGCCTCGTTCGCACGCAGGCCGGCGAGGGCGGCGGCGACCGGCGAGGACGCCAGGCCGTCGGTGGAGACGGTGGTGAAGTCGACGGTGTAGGGCATGGGTACCTCCGGGTCCGGCGTCGACCCCCGAGCCTAGGCGCAGGGGAGCCCGAGCGCGCTCCTGCGGCCCGCCCCGAACGAGGGGCGGGCCGCAGGAAAACGGTCAGCGAAGCCCGAAAGCCCGCACGATCGTCTGCGTGACGGAGTTGCCCGCTGAATCCGAACCGGTCACCCGCAGCGAGGCGAACCGAGCCTTCTTCGGGGCGTCCAGCCGGTAACCGCCTCGGTGGTCGTCGGAGAGGCGGGTCCAGGTGGTGCCGTCGTCGTAGGAGACCTCCACGCGCGGTGCGCGGACGGTGCCGCCGCCCGCGATCGAGACCGGGGTCAGGCCCACGGACACCGGGGTGCGCTGCTCGACGGTGACGCCGAGCTTCGAGTTGCGGGCCACGGGTCCGGTGGCGTCGAGGTCGTAGCGGATCTGCAGCAGCGGCAACAGGTCCTGTTCACCGGAGACCTTCGGGGCGGCCGAGGTGAACGTCCACGCCGTCGTGGTCGAGGACGAGTAGGGGCTCAGCGCCGCGTCGCGCTGGTTCGCCACGACGAGGCGGTACTGCCGCGGCCCGGAGCTGGGTGCGGTGGGATACATGATGAGCCCGTTGTCGGATTCGCCCAGCTTCGTGTCGCCCTGGAACAGCGTCACGGTCTGGCTCGAGTGCTGTGCGTCGGAGATCGCGCCGACGTGGTCGGCGTTGCCGTAGCCCGGCACGTCGATCCGCATCTGGTCGCCGGTGCGCGTCGGGCCGAGGTAGTTGTTGTTCAGGTACGGCCGCTGGATCGGGGTGAACCAGTCGTCGTCGGTCACGGTGCCGGGCCGGTACGTCCGCGCGACGCCCCACTCGCCCAGCACGCCGTCGGTCACCTCGTGGCCCCAGCGGTTCGCGCCGTCGGTGGTGACCCAGTCGGTGCGGTGGCCGCTGGCGGCCATCGCGACGTAGGTCCCGATGCCCCACTCGGAGTACGACGGGAAGTCGTACCGCCACTCCTCACCGCCGCCGCTGGGGACGGCACCCGCGAACGTCTCGTCGACGCGCGCGAGGTTCTTGCCCGTCGCGTGGACGACCATGTCCTTGGGCAGGTCGTTGTCCCACGTGTGCATGAGGTCGTAGAGGTACCCCGGCGCCGGGTGCGACTCCGTCCGCAGCGTCGCGTTGCGCTGCTTCGCCTGCGCGATCAGCTTGGTGCCCTCGTCGAGGCTGAGGAGCCCGACGTCGACGGGGCTCGGGTGCAGCGAGTCCGTGCCGAAGAACAGGCTCTGGCGCCCGGGCCGGTCGTTGGCCACCAGCAGCAGCTTGGCGCCGGCGTCGGCCGCGGCCTGGGCCAGCCCGGCCGGGTTCGCCGACGCGGTACGCCGGATGACCACCGCCTTGCCCCGTGCGTTGAGGCCGGCGTAGTCCGACGGCGCGCCGTTGCCCGCGAAGACGAGCGGCAGGTTCCGGGTTCCGTCGGGCAGCGGGGTGACTCCCGCCTGCCGCAGGACGTCGGTGTAGTCGGTGCCCCGCGCAGAAACCGTGAGCGCCGGCTGTTCCTTGCGCCACCGCGCGCCGACGACGAAGTCGCCGTGTGTCACCTTGCCCTGCGGCTGGATCCACAGGCTGTCGACGCCCGCGTCGGCGAGGCCGAAGTCGTGCCAGCGGCCGTCCTGGTTGAGCATCCGTGAGTACTCGAGCCGCAGGTAGCTGGGGACGCCGGGCTGCGGGGTGGTCTCGTCGACCAGCCGCACGTGGCCGGCGTCGAGGGTGATCGTGCGGTCCCCATCGAACGTGAAGTCGGGATCGCCGAGCAGCGCCACGCCCTGGGAGTTCGGCCCGTGGACACCCGGCACGGTCAGGAAACCGAGCGCCGAGTACTGGTCGTCGGGCGTGTAGAAGCTGACGCTGCCGTCGACCGGCACCGGGATCGGGTTCGGGTCGCCCGCGCGGAGCACGATGACGAAGGCCGACGCGGGTTGTCCGGCGGAGTCCTTCACGTTGATGGTCAGCAGGTGCGTCAGCGCGCCGAGCGAGACGGCGGTGTGCGCGGCGACGGCGCCGTCGGGACCGGTGGCCAGGATCTGGCCGGTGAAGCCGTCGGACCCGGTGGGCGCGGCGTGCGGGTCGATGGTCACGGTGACCGCGGCGGTGCCGTGCGCGGGCACGGTGACGTGGTCGGCCGACAGCGTGAACAGGCCCTTCGGCACGCCGGGCGCGGCGACCGACAGGGCGAGGTTCACCGGCGTGGCACCGAAATTCGTGTACGTCACCGGGCGGCTGACCGCGTCCGAGCCGTTCTGCCCGGCGTACGCGGTGGCGGAGGCGAAGATCCCGGCGCGGGCGGCGGCCGCGACGTCCACGCGGCCGCTGCCGGCCTGGAACGCGGTGTAGTCGGGCGTCTGCTTCGAGGTGCTGGTCAGCAGGTCCTTCAGCTGGGCGCCGGTGAGCTCGGGGTGCTCCGCGGCGAGCAGCGCGGCGGCGCCGACCACGTGCGGCGTGGACATCGACGTGCCGCTGAGCGTTTGGTAGAAGCCCTCGCCTTCGGCCGCGTACTGCGACCGCGCGGCGAGGATGTCGACGCCGGGGGCGGTGATCTCCGGCTTGAGCGCGCCGTCGCCGACGCGGGGGCCCTGGCTCGAGAAGTCGGCGAGGTGGTCGGTGCTGTCCACGGCGCCCACGGTCAGCGCCGCGTCGGCGGCGCCGGGCGAGCTGACGGTGCCGGCGCCGGAGGTGTTGCCCGCGGCGATCACGAACAGCGCGCCGGTCTGCGCGCTGAGCCGGTCCACCGCCTGGGACATCGGGTCTGTGCCGTCGGAGGGCTCCTGCGTGCCCAGGCTCATGTTGATGATCTTGGCGTGCTCGTCGACGGCCGCCCACTCCATGCCGGCGAGGATCTCGGAGTCGCTGCCGGAACCGGAGTTCGCGAGCACCTTGCCGATGTGCAGCCGAGCGCCCGGGGCGACACCCTTTTCGGTGCCGCCGGACGCGGCGCCCGTGCCGGCGATGGTGGAGGCGACGTGGGTGCCGTGGCCGTGGAGGTCCTTGACGTCCTCGCCGGGAACGAAGCTGCGCGTGTCGACGATGCGTCCGGCCAGGTCGGGGTGGCCCTCGTCCACGCCGGTGTCGAGCACCGCGACGTCGACGCCCTGGCCGGTGTCGCCACCGGTCCAGACCTCGGGCGCGCCGATCTGCGCGGTCGACTCGGCCAGGTCGGCGTAGACCTTGCCGTCGAGCCAGATCTGCTTGATGCCGCCGGCGAACGCCGGTGCGGCCGCGAAGGAAGATGACGCACCCCCTGTCACCGCGGTCCAGAAGTCCCGCGCCTGCGCGTGGTTCTCGGTGACGGCGGCGCCGTCGACGCTCGCCAGCGGCCGCACCAGGGCCGAGCCGCGGGGCGCGGTGTTCGCGCGGAATCCCGGGGAAGTGTTGGTGTACGAGACGATCAGGGGCAGGTCGGCGCGGTGCGCGTCGTCGTAGCCGGCGGCGATCAGGTCCGTGACGTCGAAGAGGCGCCGGTCGAGGATTCCCTTGGCGAGGTAGGACATCGCCGAGGACGGGTAGACGTACACGTCGCCCGCCGACTCGAGGATCCGCGCGTCGGAGGGGCCGCCGTCCGGGCCCTTGACCGAGATCGTCCCCCCGCTGTCACCGGCGTCGCCGGTCGTGTTCACCGTGACGACATCACCGGTGACCAGGGTGACGGTGTGGGTTGACGGGGCCGTGGGCCCCGACGATCTGCCGGCGGCGGCCGAGGCCGGGCCGGCGACCAGGATCGTGCTGAGCGACGACGCGAGGCACGCGGCCGCCGCGACGGCCCGACGCTTGCGTGAAGTTCTCAACGAGGGGATTCCTTTCTGCGCAGGGGCAGACCGGCGAGCGCACTTGCCACACCGGAACGGCCGAACAGTGCCAGCCGCCGGAACCCGTCACAAGATCCCTGCGTGGCTGCTCACTGCCACCTGGCACAATCTCGACAACTCGGGTAGGACATTCGCATGGAGCTCGGGGTCCTGGGGTTGTCCGCCGACGAGGAACGGGTCTATGAAGCGCTCGTCGCCCTGCCCGGGTCGACGGTCGCCGCGCTCGCCGACCACCTGTCGAGCCCGGCCGGCCCGTTGCAGCGGACGCTCGACGCCCTCGTCGACAAGCACCTGGTGGCCGCGAGCGGCAACCCGGCGCGGTACCTGGCCGCTCCGCCGGACATCGCGATCAACCAGCTCGTGCAGCAGCGGGAACGCGAACTGAGCGCGGCGCGCGCGAAGGTGCACTCGCTGTCGGAGATCCACCGCAGCGCGCACCGGACGAGCCCCGAGCTCGTGATCGAGCAGCTCACCGACCGCGAAACGATCGCCGCGGCCGTCGCGCACCTGGAATCCGAGGCGCTGCACCAGGTCCGCGTGTTCGACACGCCGCCCTACTACGAGCCGCCCGGCGGCGAGGGCGCCGCCCGCAACACCCAGGCGCAGATCGCCCGCCACCAGAACGACGGCGTCGCGCACCGCGTGATCTACAGCCTCGACGCGGTGGCCTGGCCCCAGAAACTGGAGACCGACATCCTGCCCGCCGTCCGCGGCGGCGAAGAAGCCCGGACCCGCCGCACCCTCCCCATCAAACTCATCATCCGCGACGACCAGGACGCCCTCATCCCCTTCGACCTCAGCCACAGCGGCCTGCAGGTCGCCTACCTCGTCCGCCGCTCCCCCCTCCTCACGGCGCTGGAGGCCCTCTTCGAGGGTGAGTGGGCCCAGGCCGCGCCGCTCGACGCGTCCGCCGTGACACCGGGCCCGTTCGGCGGCGGTCCCCGCCCGGACGACGAAACGCGCGCCCTGCTCACGATGATGATGGCGGGCTTGACCGACACGGCCATCGCCCGCGTGAACGGCTGGAGCACCCGCACGACCTACCGCCGGCTCCAACGCCTGATGACCGAGCTGGGCGCGTCGACCCGCTTTCAGGCCGGCAGCCTGGCCGAACGCCGCGGCTGGTTGTGAACGTCCTGTCTTGATCAACGGGCCAGGGCGAGCAGTGCCTCGATCTCCGGCTCCGGACCGCCTCGGGTGAGGCGCGCGATGGCTGCCATCGGTGCGATCACCTGGCTCCAGGCGTACAGCCGGTTTTCGTCGAGCCCGCACGCGGCCGCGACCTGGCGGCAACGGACCGCGACACCCTCGTGCCCGGCACCCGGCCACCACGTAGTCGACGGCATCGAAGCACGGATCGCCGACGCACGCCTTCGGGTCGATCGCGACCAGTCCCCGCGACGGGCCGCCGTCGAGGACGTTGCCGAGATGCAGGTCGCCGTGCACCAACACGAGCCTGGTCTGCGTGGCCAGCAGCGTCTCGCCGCGCCGAACCGCGCGCTGCCAGGTGTCCTGATCGATCCGCGCACCGACGGCCGGGTCGGACAGCTTCCGGCCGATCCGGGCGAAGGCCTCGTCACACCGGCCATGCAGGTCCCACGGCCAGTCCGCGGGCGGGGCCACGGCGTGCAGCGCGGCAAGCAATTCGCCCCACCGCTGCGGCATCGCTTGCCGAGGCAGGCTTTCGGCCTCGGTGCCGGGCACGACCTCCTCCATGACCATCGCCCCGGCTTCGCCGTCTGCGGCCAAGACGACCGGCACCCGACCCGATGGCGCGAACACGCGCAGCATCCGCACCTGTTTGGTCAGCAGCGCCCGATCCGGGCTGAGCTTGAGAACCGCCGGCGTCCCGTCGGGCCATCGGCAGCGCATGACCACTGAGGAGGCGCCGCTCGCGAAAAACTCTCCGAGCGCGAGGCCCCACCGGGAGGACAGCCGCGCGGCGAGTGCCGGAACCTCAGCGAGCCAATCCGCGGCCGCGGGACCGAACCGCTCCGCCAAGCGGGCTCCGACGTCAGCCATGTCCACTCCGGAAGTCTCCACCCTGACGGCCGGCTTCACCCTCGCTTCCGGACTGGGCACCTGACACAGTGGACCGATGCTGAATCAGGTGGCCGACGGCGTCTGGGTGCGGCAGAGCGAGTGGGTCTGGAGCAACGCGACGGTCGTGCGCGGGGACGGCGGGCTGGTCCTCGTCGACCCCGGCATCAGCGGCGCCGAGCTGGACGAGCTCGCCGATGACGTGGCGCGGCTCGGGATTCCGGTCGTTGCCGGCTTCGCGACGCATCCCCATTGGGACCACCTGCTCTGGCACTCCCGTTTCGGCGACGTGCCGCGCTACGCCACGGCCGCCTGCGCCGAGGTCGCGAGCGGTGCCCGCGAGCGCGCGCAGGCGATGGCGGCGGAGAGCACGTCGGGCGTCCCGCTCGACCTGGTCGCGCTGGTCACCGCGCTGCCCGCGGACGGGGGCCCGCTGCCGGGCGCCCTCGTCGAGCACGACGCGCACGCCCCCGGCCACGCCGCGGTTCTCCTCGCGGACCGCGGCGTCCTCCTCGCCGGCGACATGCTGTCCGACGTCCTGATCCCCCTGCTGGACCCCCGCCGCCCCGGCCAGCCGGCCGCCTACGCGGCGGCCCTCGACCGGCTCGACGAGGCGGCTCGCCACGTCGACGTCGTGGTGCCCGGCCACGGAGCCGTCGCTTCGGGGCCTGAGGTGGCGGCCCGCTTTGCCGCCGACCGTGCGTATCTCGAGGCTCTGCGGCGAGGCGAGGAGCCGGTGGACGTGCGGCTCGAACAGGACTGGCTCGCGCGCCCGCACCAGGCGAACCTGGAGCGATCCGCGGCCGGTTGAACCTGCCTTCAGGCCGGCAACGTTCGACGTAAGAACTCCACCGTCAGCTCCCGCACGGGCAGCGGCTGAACATCGGATGCGAGCCCACCGCTGTCTCGATCATGGCGACATCCGGACGCCACCGAGCTTTGTTCACCTGGCGCGACGGACTCCCACCGCCGCGGCCGTTGAAGTCCAGGCGCGAATTCCGTTTCCCTCAAGGAATTCCAGGACTTGATCGACGAGAGCACGCAGACACTAGAAGCGGTCGAGGCGGCAGCCCGCCAGCGCAGGCTCGACGGTTGCGTCGACCAGCTCCTGCGCGACCAGGCGGCCCACGGCCGCGGCGAGCGTGACCGCCGAGTGCATCACCGCCAGGTAGAGGCCGGGCACTTCGGGGACCGGGCCGATGATCGGCTCGCCGTCGGCCGGCATGGGGCGCACTCCGACGCGTGCGCTGAGCAGCTCGACGTCCGCGGCGCCGCGGAAGGTGGAGCGGACGGCGGCGAGCGTCCGCTTGGGCGAGTCCGCGGCGGCGTGGAGCCGGTGCGCGGCGACCTGCCGGAGATCGAAGTCCCCGTTGTGGACCACGGTGCGGACCAGCCCGGCCGGGGCGCGGAGCCGGAAGAGCGTCGCCGGCGACGGTTCGACCGGGACGCGAATGCCGAGCGGCGCGGCCAGCGCGGCCGTGGCCACTCCGGCCGCGAGCACCACGGTCGCGCCGGCGAGGGGTCCCGCGGCCGTCTCGACCCCGGCAACCCGCCCCGCGGCGTCCCGCCGGACGGCGATGACCGGCGTGTCCGGATGAACCCGGGCACCGTGGTCGCGGGCGCCCGCGACCAGCCGCTCGGTCACGCCCACCGGGTCGGCGGCACCGTCACCGGGCGCCCAGACGGCCCACTCCGGGGGCCGGCGCAGGGTGGGCTCGAGTGTCGCCACCGTCTCCGCGTCCACGATCTCCTGCCCAGGCCCGGCCTCCGGCGCGGTGTCCGCCGCGCCCCAGGACAGTGAGCCGGACCAGGTCACGGGGAGTCCCGGCAGCTCGGCCCCGAGCCGGCGGTACTCCGCCGCCGCGGTCACCCGCAGCCCGGCGGCCGGACCGGTGCGCACCCCCGCCGCTCCGATCCAGGCGAACGATTCCGCCGTCACACCGGCGCCCACCCACCCACCGTCGACCAGCGTCACGCCAGCACCGGCCCGAGCGGCGTGATACGCCACCGACGCGCCGACGATTCCGGCGCCGACGACCACCAGGTTCCTGCTTATCGGCGGGCTCCCCAGGGCGATGATCTTACGGTCGGCGGGGGCTTCGCTCTGTTCAGAGGGCGAGTGGGGAAGTGTGGTCGGGCCGTGATCCTCCCGTCCCATCGCCACTCGAGGGCCGGCGGTACCTCGTTCCAGTCGTGACGCAGTCGGAGGCTTGCCCGGCAGAGCCCGCTGCAGGAACTCCATTGTCAGCTCCCACGCCCGGGCGGCCGCCTCAGGTCGGTGGAACATCGGCGCCACCCGGTTGTGTAACGCGTGCCCGGCGTCCTCCTACACGTGGATCTCTGCCCCTGGATGCGAAGCCACCGCCGCTTCCACCACCGCAACATCCGAGCGCGGAATGAACTGGTCCTGGCCCCCGAGGCGGAGTGTCGTTTGTTGACATATATGTGACCTGGGCGAACCCGGCCCAGCCGTCCCGGCCCGTCCCAGCAGCGGGACGCCTCGCACTGAGATTCCAGCTGCGAAAACAACGGTTGGGACGGGTGGGACACGTTCCTCGGACCCCGGCCCAGCCGTCCCCGACACGCGCTCGAACTCTGTGCCCAGGAGGTGTCCGGCCTCGGACACATCGGCAGTTCTCTGACCAGGAGTTTTGTCTGCAAGCTGTAGCTTGTGGTGAGAAGATGCGCTGCTCAGCGGTGTGGGGGTTCAAGACCCTTGCGGTCACGCGCATTGGCCACATAGCCGGAGCCGGCGACGGGCCTGGGCAGACTCGATGAGGTTGAACCCGATTGCCAACCCTGCCGCCCATGAAGCCGGGCCCTTGGTGATGTTCGTGCGGGCCGCACCGTGGTGAACGCCAGCTCGACCGGGGTGGCTGTGCGTAGATGACCCCAGGGCTCGGCGGGATTGTCGTAGAACGCCAGTTTGCCTTCGCCGACAGCCAGCCTCGGCACGGCAGGTCGCCGAGGCGAACCGCTGGCGTCTGCTCGTTTCAGGGTCGACGCGCCTGCCGGTGACTCGCGGGGCGGTCACCTCCACCGAACCGGCGCGGTCAGCGCGATGCGATTCAAGAACAGCAATGGCGATGTTTTCATCGCGGACTTCGTCGTAAAAGACGCAAATGGTAACTGGTTTTCAGTTGAATCCAAATTGGGAACTGGCGCTATGACCGATCATCAAGCGGTCGGATATCCAGAGGTTTCCCGGAGTGGGGCAGTTCTTGACGCAAGCAAATTGCGGAAATATGGAATTGAGCAGGGCACTACGATGAGGATGCCGGTCGAGATCGATCATTGGCGGTGTGGCGTGTGTAACCCTTGATGAATCAAGTTCTCATGCGTGCTTCGCGATGCTGCTCAAGAGCATTATTCCTTCGGGTGGGCGACTCCTCCTGTGTGTGTCAGTTCTGGCGCATGCGGCATAGTGGCGGGATGGCTACTAATGAGCAGGTTGCGCGTCTTGCCGAGCGGCTGATTGGGCTGGATCGGCCCAGGGATGTCTTCCTGGCTGCCGGCGAGTGGATGGCCCATCGGTTGGAGCCCGACGGATTTCGTTGGCGCAAAAGTCGGACCAGTCTGGAGCGCCGACTTGATGGTCGACTTGAGCGTATGGAGCTCGAGCCTAGTCACTGGAACAGGGCCGGTAAATTCATCGCGTTTGGAATCGTCGCTTTGGAGGTCTTCGATGATGAACTTCGAGCATGGAGACTGTTGAATGCGGACCGTACTGCGCAACGTCCAGGGGCGATGGAAGGAATTTTATGTGCCACTAGCTTCCTTGATATCTGCCGGGATTACAGGGCGATCATCACGGTTCCTGTCGGCAGGGTTGAGGCAGTCGATCGGCTGTATGGGCAAGTGAAAGAAGTCGCGTTGCCGTGGTTTGGATCGTCCGAAAGCCCTGAGCGTCTGGCGACTGCCATTTCGGACGATCTCCTTAGCCCGACAGAATTTGCGCAGGACTTGGTGGAATTTCTCGTTAGTCGAGGTCTCTTGGAGGAGGCTAGGTCACTGATTCAGCGAGTTCTTGCACTCGGAGAAATGCACCGTAAATACTTCAATGAAGGACGTCAACTCGCCATTAAAGGTGAGCGTCCTGCGTGGCATTCACCGCAGTCACTGGGGTGGAGCAGTGAGGTGTTGGGACTGGTTTAGTCTAGTCGACATACCTGAATCCTTGCATTCTTGAAGAGTTCCATCGGGAGGCGAGTATCAGTTCGTGTCCTAGAGTGCTTGTCGCTGATCATCCCGCCCGCAATCAATCAACCACCAAAGGATGTTGAGCTCCAGGTTTGCAGTTCGCGGTAGATTCAAGCGGTGAACCGAAATATTCAGCATGAAGTCCGGCTCGTCGAGGCAAGCTGTGCTTTTCTGCCTGGTGCAGACGGCTCGGCCCGCGCACTCGGCCACCCGGCGACACTTTGGTTCTGGACGACCTTGTCGACGCCGGGGAACAGGTTGCCGACGCGGCTCGGCAGGGTGCCGCGGACCGCATCGGTCGCCTGATTTGGCTAGCGCTCGCCCTCGAAAGATGGATCGTCGTGGTGCGAGAGACCGTAGGATCGGGAGCGCGACGCGGCGGATCCGACGAGCGCCAACCTGCTCGCCTTCGCTCTCATAATTTGTTTCGAGCTAAGCCGGAACGAACGCGCCATCGACGAGCGATCGCGCTACTCCGCCCACTGGCCGATCCCGGCCCGGACGACAGCATCGGCCGGCCGCCGCGACCGCCGTCTTGAGCGACGCCTTGCGGCAGAAATTCACTTGTTCAGGCGAGCTCGCCTATCTCGACCGCGCAGTGGACCTTTACCCCCATGGGGCGTGGGGCACCTTCGGGGTCGGCGGGTGAGAACCTGCAGGTCAGCTCGGGATCGGGAGCGTTGTGGTTAGGGTGCAAGATCGGCCTCGGACACAGACCATAACCCGAATTTGCGGCGAGACACGCCATGTCATCATGCGACGACAGCGACGTCGCGGTTTGGTCGTCGTGTGGGCGACAGGTTTCACCTGGTGCGCATGGTTTCTGTCACCGCCCAGCAGGTCCTGCCGGGACCGTTCGCACCCCGATCTGACAGCGAGAAGCCCCGACCTTGCGGCTCAGGTCATCTTCGGTGGTCCCGGGCCTTGTGGGCGTGTGGCAACGGGAGTTCGGCATGCAGGGTGGTGCCTGCGCCGGAGGCGCTGTGGATCACCAGTCGGCCGCCGAGTGCTTCGGCCCGGTCCTTGAGCCCGACGAGGCCGGTGCCGCGGGTGAGGTCGGCGCCGCCGCGGCCGTCATCGCGGACGCGGACGCGCAGGACGTCGCCGGTCTCGTGGTCGGTGGTGTCGATCGTGACGCCGACAGTGGTGGCGTGCGCGTGCTTGGCGGTGTTGGTCAGAGCTTCCGCGACCAGGTAGTAGGCGGCGATCTCGAATTGTTCGGGCAGCCGCTGCGGGATGGTCACGTCCAGCTCGACCGGGACCGACGAGCGGCGGGACAGGGCTTTGAGCGCGGAGTGCAGCCCACCGTTGGCGAGGACGGCCGGGTGGATGCCGCGGGCGAGCTCGCGCAGTTCGTCGAGTGCGGTGATCGCTTCGGTGGCGAGATTGTCCAGCTGGGCTCGGAGGTCGGTGTCGTCGAGACGTGCTGATGCTTGTGCCGTGCGGGCGTGGAGAGCGAGGGAGACCAGCCGTTGTTGCGCGCCGTCGTGAAGATCGCGCTCGATGCGGCGGCGGATCTGGTCGGCGGTGGTGACGACGCGGGCGCGTGAGGTTGTCAGCTCGGCGTAGAGCTGCGCGTTGTCCAGCGAGACGGCCAGTTGCCCGGCGATGAGGCTGACCGCGTCGAGCCGCTCGGCAGTGAACGCGGCGCGGATCAGCCGGTTCTCCAGCAGCAACACCGCCCGCAGGCTGCCGCGGCTGAGGATGGGCACGGCCAGGAGGGCGCAGCGGTCGAAGTCGGAGAAGTACGGGTCACGGGCGAAGCGGTCGTCCTCGGTGGCGTCGGCGACCAGCACCGATTCGCCGAGGCGTTGGACATAGCGGAGCACAGACAGCGGGACCATGGGTTCCCCGGCGGCGCTCGGGGCGGTGCGTCCGATCTGAGTGGTGTCTTGGCTCTCGGTGGTGCCGGTCTCGCTGTCGGGAGCGGGGAGCAGCCAGTCGTCGCGTTCGGGGTTCCACAGCAGCAGCTGCACACCGGTGGCGCCGGTCAGCGCGCTGAGGACCTCGATGACGCGAGTTCGCAGGCGTTCGATGCTGGTCTCGGAGCTCAGGGCCTGGGAGGCGGCCAGGATGCCCAGCAGGTCCAGGGTGCCGGTGGTGACCGGGCCGGTTTGCTGCGCCAGATGAGCGGGCGGATCTCCGCTCGGCCCAGTGGTCACGTCGGAGTGTGGCCGCAGTCTGGGGTAGGCCCAGTCGAGTTGGTCGACCTTCGCGCTCGCGCCCCAGGCGGCATAGGTCTGGCGGGCCTGGGCGAGCAGCTCACCGCCGACGCGGTCCAGGCCGCGGGCCAGGTAGAAGCGGGCTGCGCGTTCGGTGATCAACGCCCGGTGCCAGGGCCGCGCACGGCCGGCGACCTCGCGGCGAGCGGCGTCGAACGCCAGCTCGGCGGCCCGGGCATCCCCCACCACCCACGCCCGCTCGGCCTCCAGCCACCGCTGCAGATGCAGGAAGTTGTCCGGCGCGGCTGCGGCACGTGCAGCCAGCCACCGCGTCGTCTCGTCCAGCTCGGCCAGCAGAGCGGCGCGCTCGTCACCGGCAGTGTTGCGGGCTTGCCCGGCCAGGGCCAACCCACGCAGCAGGCGGGCCACGGCGGTCGTGTAGTGGCCCAGGATGGCCGGCAGTAGCGGCATCGCCGCCGCGGTGTGCTGTGCCAGGCCGGATGGATCGCCGAAGACGGCGGTGGCGAGCGCCCGGCTGAGATGCGCGTACAAAAGCGCCATCGGATTGTCGGCGTACCTGTCGGTGGGATCCGCCGTACCGATCGCGTCCGGGCTTCCGCCACGCAGCACACCGGCCAGCCATCGGTGACCGTCGAGCACCTGGCCGATCTGTTCGTTGCCGGTGCGCCGGGCAAAGGCGACGCCCGCCTCCAGCTGTTCGACGAGGTGGTCGAGGGTTGGCGGGCAGTCGAGCAAGAAGTACTCGATCGAGTGATAGGTGTAGCCGGTGTACGCCAGGTCGCCACCTGCGATCAGTCCCTCGCGGGCACGCAGCATGGCGTGGAGACCGTTTTCGAGGGGCTCGAACCAGCAACTGAGGATGGCGAAGTAGTAGTGCGCGTACGAGGTCTCGGGCTCGTAGCCGCGGGCTTCGCCCCATGCCCGGAGCCGCCGCAACGCCCGATATCCGGCGCTGTCGCCGCGCTGCACCACGGTGTAGTACGAGGCGAAGCAGGCGGGGCAGACCAGGGTACGTCCGGGTCCGTGCTCGAGCCAGATCCGCAGGGCTTCCAGGGTCAGCCAGGCGAGCCTGGTGTGGTCGGCGAGGAAAGAGACCGGCGGCAGGGTCGCGTCGAGGAGGCGGGCAGCAGCGAGCAGCGTGGGGTCGGTGATCTCCGGCCGGACCAGATCCTCGGCGGTGTCGGTTTCCAGCCACCGGTACAGGTACTCGTACTGGTGGTCGAGATCGGCGGCGAGCTGGTCGGCGGCCGGGATGGTGATGCCGCACGCGCCCAGCGACTTCAGGCCCAGATCGATCGCCTCAGTGAAGCGTTTGCGGTGGGTCAGGCTGCGCACCTGCACCGCTGTCGCGTCGGCGCGTCGGATCGCGTCGGGACACAGCCGCGCGATCGTGTGGTACTCCGCGTCCGCCTCGTCCAGCCTCCCGAGGCTGTAGAGGGCGGCGTGGCGGCCGGTGCGCACCTCGATCAGTGTGGCGGTCTCGGCCGGGCCGATCAGTCGTAGCGCGGCGACCAGCAGCGCGTTCACCAGCGTGTACTCGCCGATCAACGCCGCTTGGTCGGCGGCGCGGCGCAGCAGCCCCACCACCTGCCGGCGCTCCGCCGCGTCGGTGACGGCGTCGATCACCGGCAGGTACTGCTCGGCCGCCACCGCGAACAGCTCCGGTACCCCGGCCAACCGTCGCGCGATCGCCAGCTGCAGGGCGCCGCGCCGAGGCGGGTCCAGCTCGCTCAGGATGACTTCACGGGTGCGGTCGTGGCGAAACCGCACGGCCTCCCGCAGTCCCGGCTCGACCACCAGGACGCCCTCGTCGAGGGCGGGCGCCAGCTGCTGGTCCACCGCGCCCGCCTGCGCGGCGGTGGCGGTCTGCAGCAGACTCACCTCGGCTCGCCCGCCCAGGCACGCCATCGCCTCGACCAGCGCCCGCGAGGACGGCGGCAGCGCCGCGACCCGCGCCGCCAGCAGCCCGGCCACTTCGGACTGGCCCAGCCGAGCCCGCACCGCCGCGTCATCCCACCGCCACCCGGCGGCGGTCGCCGCGAGCACGCCCTCCCGCTGCAGCGCGTTGAGCAGCTCCACCGTCTCGTACAGGTTGCCGGACGTGCGCTCGCTGATCATCTCGGCCAGTCCCGCCACGGTCGCGCGATCCGCGCGCAGCATCTCCGCCACCATGGCGACCAGGCTCGGCACCGCCAGATTTTCCAACCCCAGCCAGCGCACGCCGGCCTGCTCGCGCCACCGCGACATCAGCGCGGTCAGCGGATGCGCCGCGTCCACCTCGACGTCACGGTAGGCGCCGACCAGCAACAGGCCTTCCACCGGTTCCTCCGACAGCACGAGATCGACGAAACCGAGCGGGGTGCGCCCGCCCCACTGCAAGTCATCGAGGAACACCACCACCGGCCGGTTCCGCGACGCGATCGCCCGCAGCCCCTGCACACCGGCTTGCTGCATGCGCGCCTGCGCGGTCAGCGGATCCCCCGCATACGGCGGCACCCCCAGCAGCACGGCGAACTCCGGCACCACCGCGCTCAACAGACCCGCGGCCGCCCCGACCGAATCGACGATCCGTTCACGAATCGCGGCGAGCACGTCCTCCGGCTCGGCCAGCAACAGCCGGCCCAACGCCCGGAACGCCTGATATCCCGCGTTGAACTCGATATCCCGCCGGTACTGGTCGAACTTGCCGGCCACGAACCAGCCGTCCCGGCCCGTCACCACCGACCGCAGCTGATCGACCAGCGCGGTCTTGCCCACTCCCGGCGCCCCGCCGACCAGCACACCCTGACACCGACCGGCCAGCGCCTCCTCGAACGCCACCTCCAGCGCTGCCACCTCGGCATCGCGTCCCACCAGCCGTGAGGGCGGCAGCAGCCGCTGCGGAACGTCGTGCTCGCCGATGCGTACCCGAGCCGCCGGATGCGCCTGGACGTCGCGGACCTGGTGCAGGTCGTGCGCCAGGCCCTCGGCGGATTGGTAGCGGTGGTCGGGTTCCTTTTCCAGCAGCCGCATCACGATCTCGGACAGCGGAGCGGGGATCGCCGGGTTCAGCTGGGCCGGCGGTACTGGCACCCGCGCCAGGTGATCGTGGGTCAGGCGCAGCGGGTCGCCGGAACCGAACGGCGGCCGGCCCGTGGCCAGCTCGTAAAGCGTCGCACCCAACGCATACAGGTCCGCGCGCTGGTCGACCGAACGGCCGGTGCGCCCGGTCTGCTCGGGGGCGAGGTAGGCGAGCGACCCGACGATCTCACTATGGTGGGTGAACTCGGGACGGATCTCGGCGACCGACGTCGCCAGCGCGAAGTCCACCAGGCACGGGTCCCCGCCCCGGGAGACGACGATGTTGGCCGGGGTGATGTCGCGGTGCAGCACTCCGCGGCGGTGCATTCCCGCGACCGCGTGGGCCAGTTTGGCCGCCAGCCGGATCAGCTCATCGATGGCCGGCGGCTCGGCCGGCCCGGAAAGAGTGGTGTCACCGGCGTCCACCAGCACGATCGATCCCGGGTACCGCGGCGCATCCAGCAGCTGCGCGACGCCCTCGACACCGCGCAGCCGCTCCAGGATCGCCACCTCGTGCCGCAGCCGCCGCCGCGCATCCGGCCCCAGCGGCTCCTTGCGAACGACAGCACCGCCCTCCGGCGGGGACACTCGGGTCACCCGAGCGCGCGTGCTCTGGTGCAGCAGGACCGCGTCGGGCGGATCGCGGCCCGGTAGGGCCCCGCCTGTGCCCATCCCCAGTGTCTACGCTTTACCACCTGCTTGCACAAGTTCCTGCCCATCGCGGCACGTCCCTCGGGACAAGTGCCGAGCTGGTGACGGATACCGCTCACCAGTGACAGATAAAGATCACCGTCACAAGCATCGGGCCGGTCGGCAGACCTGATTCGTCCTGCGTCGAGATCTTGGCCGCCTTGGAGGCCCTGCAAGGTAGGTGGTCGAGTTCCCAACCCAGCGTTGCAGGCGGCATCCCGACCGACGCCGGATTCACTCGCCTCGTGGTGGCCCGTACGTTCATCGACTCCCAGCGTTCGCCGCTGCGGCAGGGTCGTCTGCTGCGGCTACCGTTTCGACGTAGGAGGGTGTCGCCGCTGCTCGGAGCCTGTTGTCCTTGGTGTATCCCAGGACCACGCACCGCAGCTGCCGCCCCGTCGCCGGCCACGGTTCGCCGGGCTTGTCGGTGATGTGTGCGCGGTCCACAAAACCGCGTTCACCGTCCTGGGACTCGACCAGGAGACCGTAGTGCGCGTGGCCGACGACCGAACAGTGGACGATGTCGTATCGACGTCGTGCCGGTGACTCCACGGGACCTCCTACAACGTCTTCGGCTGTGACTTACTGGCGGTTCATCCGCTCGTGGTGGCGTTGTCGGAGACCACCGCGATCGGCACCGCCGCTTTACCGATCACCTCGCCGGCTGATCCGGTGACCTCGACGTGGTCACAATCGGTTCGCAGATCCGCCAGATCCCGCCTCCGGTCGTCTCGAACCCGCTGAAATCGGTTTGCCA
Organism: Amycolatopsis sp. NPDC047767; assembly: GCF_040704195.1. Classification (NCBI taxonomy): domain Bacteria; kingdom Bacillati; phylum Actinomycetota; class Actinomycetes; order Pseudonocardiales; family Pseudonocardiaceae; genus Amycolatopsis; species Amycolatopsis sp. NPDC047767. The sequence goes on along the minus strand of NZ_JBEYSJ010000015.1, from coordinate 983 downwards.
CAACCGGTTCCGTTGCGTGGGTGGATCACGGAGCACCTGGCGATGGAACGTCGCCAGGCCCACGTCCGCACGAGCATCAGCAGCGCGACGGTGACCACCAGGTAGTTCAACTCGAGCGTTTTCGCCGGCCGAGCCTGGCGGTCGTCAGCTCGGTTGCGTCCAGGTTTTCACGGTGTCGGTCACCCAGGCGCGGACCGAGTCCGCGTAGTGCTCGGCGCGGAATGTGCCGTCCCCGGCAACGTCGACGATGGTGGTGTCGAAGGTCGAGGGCGGGTCGATGTCGGGGATCGGTGGGGTGTCCGGGAAGTCGCTGACGCGGGGCGTTCTTCCCCCGCCGCGGTGGGAGTTGAGCCGGCGGGCTCGTTGGGTCAGAGCAGCCAGCCCAGCCGGCCCGTCCCGGAGGTAGACGTGCAGCATTCCCCAGTACACCGGCCGAGCCGAGGCGGGCTGGCGGGACGGATGCTGAAGGAAGAAGCAGGCCACCGCGACGCCGTGCAGCGGGCCCCAGGGCGCCTGCCGGGAATGATCCAGCGCCAGCAACCTCTGGAACAGCGTGTCGCACGAGTGCGGAAGGACCGGGGCTCCGCATTCTGGACACTGGCGCATCACCGCACTATCCCAGCGGAATCGGCCTGCTGGACACCCCGTGGCCCAGGGCCGGCGGCGAACCGTCCAATCTGGCTGCTCCGAAGGCCGAGGTGGCCCGCCGGTGGGGCACGATCGACCTGCTCGACATCCTGAAGAACACCGACTTCCTCACCGAGTTCACCGGCGAGTTCGCCTCGGTGGCCACCCGGGAGAACCTGCCCCGCGACGTGCTGCGCCGCCGGCTGCCGCTGGCCCTTTCCCGCTGGGCAACAACATGGGCATCCGGCAGAGGGCCGCCACCGGTGAACACGAAGAGGACGAAACCGCGCACACCGCGACCGTCAGGCCGAGCCGTTCGTCGACCCCGGCCGACGGGCTTCGAGGTGCTGACCGAG